>JAZNAB010000001.1:0-4925 GCA_045586285.1 Candidatus Flemingiibacterium sp.
AGTATACCATAAAAATAATAATTTTGCAATATTAACGGAGGAAGAAAATGAAAGTTTTAGTAGTTAATGCGGGAAGCTCTTCTCTTAAGTATCAGCTTTTCGACACAACAACCTATGAGGTTGTTTCAAAAGGTATATGCGAACGTATTGGTATTGACGGCAAGATTACTCATAAAATGCCAGGTCGTGAAAATTACGTTGCAGAATTTGATATGCCTAACCATTCTGTAGCAACCAAGATTCTTATTGAAACACTTACATCTGAAAAGTACGGCTGTCTTAAATCAATGAACGAGATTGAAGCGGTTGGTCACCGTGTGGTACACGGCGGAGCATATTTCTCCGAGTCTGTTCTTGTAACACCTGAGGTAATTGAAAAACTTAATAAATGCATTGACCTCGCTCCTCTTCATACACCTGCTCATTTAATGGGTATCAAGGGTATAACCGATGAAATGCCCTCAGTTCCGCAGGTTCTTGTTTTTGATACTGCTTTCCATCAGACAATGCCTGATTACGCTTGGATGTATCCAATTCCTTACGAAATGTATGAAAAATACTCTATTCGCCGTTACGGAGCACACGGTACTTCCCACCGTTTTGTAGCCGGTGAAATGTGCAAAATTCTTGGCAAAACCGAAGGTACAAGGATTGTAACCTGCCATATTGGTAACGGCTCTTCAATTTCAGCTGTAAAAGATGGAAAAGTAATTGATACATCAATGGGCTTTACTCCCCTTGACGGCGTTGAAATGGGTACACGTTGCGGATCTATAGACCCGGCAATTGTTACATTCATTATGGAACACGAAGGATTTACTCCTAATGAAATGAGCGACTTTATGAATAAGAAATGCGGATTCCTTGGAGTATCCGGTATTTCTTCCGATAGCCGTGATATCGAAGCCGCTATTCTCGAAGGAAACAACCGTGCAAAACTTGCAGCAAACATACTCGCATATCAGGTCAAGAAGTACATCGGTATGTACGCTGCTGCGATGAACGGTCTTGACGCCGTTGTATTCACAGCAGGTATGGGTGAGAACAATCCCGAACTTCGTGAGCGTGCTTGCACAGATATGGACTTCTTTGGAATCAAGCTTGACAATGAACTTAACGCAAAGATATTCCGTCAATCTAATAATGTTAAGCTTTCAACAGACGATTCTAAGGTTCAGGTATGGGTACTTCCCACAAACGAAGAGCTTGTTATTGCTTCCGATACAGAAAACATCGTTAATTCTCTCTAATAAAAAGGGGCTGTTTAATCAGCCCTTATTTTTATAATAATTTAGGCGAACAGCTTTAAACTGTCCGCCTTTTTGTTTAATTACTTATTTTGAACAAGATGGAATGCAAATCCTGCAATTTCTTCTTCAAAGTAAATTGCATTGATTCCGCCCTTATCATTAAGCTTCTTTGAGCTTTCATTAAACTTTACACCCATATTTTCAAAATAGAAAATAGCACGGTCAATAAAGTTTGTACCAATTGCAATATGTCCCATCTTACCAAGATAAGGCTCATACATAAGTTCAATCTGAGTTCCGGCAAAGCAACTGCTATTGCCGTGCTTGGAAGCAAATCCAAACATTGTTTCAAATAATGTAAGAGTACGAGTTGCTTCATCCTTGCAGCAGCAGTTAATTCCAATATGTTTAATATCAAACCCGAGCATTTGCATAACAGCAGCACGGGTAAGTTCAGTTATCTTATCCCATTCACCAGCATTCATAAGGTCGGCTGAAACCATATAGCTTCCACCACAAGCAAGTATTTTATTAAACTTCAGATATGAAAGAATGTTATTTTCATTAAGTCCGCCGGTAGGCATAAACTTAAGCGAACCATAAGGAGCGCTCATAGCTTTAATCATCGGAAGACCGCCTGCTGCTTCTGCAGGGAAAAACTTAACAACGTCAAGACCAAGCTCAAGAGCAGCCTCAATGTCACTTGGGTTTGCACAGCCGGGAGTAATCGGAACACCAATTTCAAGACAATGCTTAACAACTTTGGGGTTAAGTCCGGGAGAAACAATAAACTTTGCACCGGCAGCTACTGCAGCATCTGCCTGTTCAGGAGTTAAAACTGTTCCGGCGCCTACAAGCATATTGGGAAATTCTGTAGTAATAGCTTTAATGGCTTCAGATGCACAAGCAGTTCTGAAAGTAATTTCGGCAACAGGTAAGCCGCCCTTTATAAGAGCCTTTGCAAGTGGAATTGCTTGATCGATTTTATCGATCTTAACAACAGGTACAATACCGTACAAACCGATTTTCTTTAAAATGTCATTCATAATAATAAATCCTTTCAAAAATTAAATTATTTATAAAAAGCACTAATAGCTTTATGAACCATATATACGTCATTCTTTGCAACGAGCTCATAAGGAGCGTGCATCGAAATAACGGGTACACCAAGATCAATAACATCAATATTGTTATTAGCTATAAATTTAGCAACAGTTCCGCCGCCGCCGAGATCTACCTTTCCAAGCTCAGCCATCTGCCAATCAACGTTGTTTTCATTAAAGATACCTGTTACAAATGCTACAAGCTCCGCAGATGCATCTGATGTTCCGGATTTTCCACGAGCACCGGTATATTTAGAAAGAACAACACCGTGATTTAGGAATGCAGTGTTTCTGCGTTCAAATACTTCAGGGAAATTAGGGTCATAAGCAACATTAACATCAGCTGATAAGCATTTTGAGTTTGCTCTTACAACTCTTGGATTTCCGCCAAGTGCAAGAGAAATTTCTTCGATAAGATCAGAAAGAAGTGCGCACTGCATACCGCTTACGCCGTCAGATCCAACTTCTTCCTTATCAGCAATAATATTAAGAAGTGTATGCTTGGATTTGTCTGATGCAAGCATAGCTGTTATTGAAGGATAAGCACAAACCCTGTCATCGTGTCCATAAGATCCAATCATAGAACGGTCAAAACCAACATCACGAGCCTTAACTGCCGGCACAGCACAAAGTTCTGAGCTAATTAAATCAGCCTCTGTACAACCGTATTTTTCATTTAGAATCGAAAGGACAGTAAGCTTAACCTTTTCAGAAGCCTTTTCATCATCATATGGTTCACTTGCCGCAAGTACGTTTAGCTGTTCGCCTGTGATGGCATCACCAACGTGTTTTTGATATTGAAGCTGCGCAATATGCGGAGCTAAATCACTAATATAAAATACAGGTTCAGATTCATCTTCACCGATAGTAACGGTTATATCTCCGTCCGGTTTGCAAATAACTCCGTGAAGTGATAAGGGAGTAGCAACCCATTGATATTTTTTAATTCCACCGTAATAATGTGTTTTGAAGAAACATAGTTCGCTGTCTTCATAAATAGGTTGAGGCTTAAAATCTACTCTTGGAGAGTCGATATGCGAAGCAGTAATTCTGATACCCTTTTCTATAGATTCTGTACCAAGCTTAAACATAAATAAGCTCTTACCTCTGTTATTAAGGTAATACTTTCCGCCTTTAACTAACTTATCTCCGATTTTATAGCTCTTATACCCTTTTGCTTCTATAATTGAAATTGTATTTGTAACAACCTCACGTTCGGTTTTACCTTTATCAAGAAATTTTTTGTAGCCGTCGCAGTATTTATCGACTGTTTTTTTGTCGGCTGATTTAGTTTCAAAAGTGTTTTTATTTTTATAAACAAGCTTTTCGGATAAAAGCTGCCCTTTAGTTTTTTTGTCCATAAATTTTCTCCTTTATTAGTTGTTAAAATACAGTTTTTTATAAACAACAGTCGCATCTAAAACCTTCTCGATATAAGCCCTTGTTTCGTCAAAAGGAATATATTTAAGATTTTTACCGTCACTACTGTATTCCTTGTTATTTAACCAGCCTGATACTCTGCCTATTCCCGCATTATAAGCGGCAAGAGCAACATCCCAAGTGCCAAATTTTTCATACAGATAAGAAAGCAGCCAAGTGCCTCTTTTAATATTAAACTCAGGTTCAAGTATACGTTCAAATTCTGATTTTTCTTTTAAATGAAGTGCAATCCAGCTGTTTGTTTCCTCAATGATCTGCATAAGCCCTTTAGCGTTTTTGTGTGATACGGCATTTGGGTTAAATGAACTTTCGGTCAAAATAACCCCGCAAACAATCTCAGGCGGAATATTATTTTTGTTTGAATATTCAATTATATAATCCTCAAATTTAAGCGGATAAAGCAGCTCTTCCAGCTGTTTTGAATAAATGTTATTCCAAAGAATAACTCCAATAATAATTACAAGCGAAAATATAATAATAAAAAATAATTTACGCATTAAAACCAATTCTCTCAAGTATTGTGTTTACTTGAACATCAAGTGTATCAATCCCTGAATTATTATATACAACAAAATTACAGTTTTCAGAGAAAAATTCATTGCTCTTTTGAGAACGAATACGTTTTTCAGCAACATCAAGTGAAATACGGTCACGTGATATAATACGTCTTATACGAACATTATCATCGGCAATTACAGCAACAGTAAAGTCGCAGTAGCGGTCAAACCCGGACTCAAAAAGCTGCGGCGCATCTACAACAGCAATACTGTCACCTTTTTTTTCTCTTTCAACAAGCCAAGTGTTGATATAATCAATAATATGTTTGTGAGTAATTCTATTAAGTGCCGAAAGTTTTACAGAACGTTTTTCCTCATTATCTTCACCAAATACAATTTCAGCAAGTTTTTTTCTGTTAAGACAGCCGTCTTCAAGTAATATTTCATTTCCAAAATATTCGACAAGTTCAAGAAGACAAGGACTTCCGGATTCGCAAACAGTTCTTGAAACAATGTCGGTGTCAAGACATTTTATTCCTCTTGACATAAAAGATAACGAAACCTCACCCTTACCTGCACCGCTTCCACCGGTAAGTCCAACAATAATCATATTGTTTATCATAATGATTGTACGT
>JAZNAB010000002.1:0-6781 GCA_045586285.1 Candidatus Flemingiibacterium sp.
CTCTTATTATTGTAAGTTTTCTTGCTTCGAGCTTAAATAGTTTGATCACAAGCGTATATCCTATGTTTATGAGGGAAAAACTGAATTCGGGCAGAATTGCAGGAATATTAAACGGATTCTGCTGCGTTGGAAGCACCATAAGCTCTTATGTACTTGGATTTATTGCTGAAAATTCAGGTTGGTCAGCGGTCTTCTATACTCTGCTTGGCTATTGCCTTTTAGCAATAATTGTTGGCTTCTTCTATCTTATATTAACACATATTCACTCGCGGCACTCTTTTAGAAAATAAGAAAAAGTCACTTTCGTAATCGAAAGTGACTTTTTCTATCTGTAGTCAAATCTTTGCCCGAGAATTTCAGGCAAAATCCTGCCTGCAAAAAGCTCAGATATTTTTTCCTTAAAATTAACAAAACTTGTTGATTTAATCGCAAGCTTAAGAACAATTTCTCCGCCGAAATTTTCGGCATCTGTAATAATATTATATTTAGGAAGCAGAACCTGAAGCTTCTGATATGCGCTGTAGTCACATCTTAAACGGAACTCTGTATATTCTTCATAAGTTATAATATTAGCTGCTTCAATAGCAATTTTTGCTCCATTTGCATAAGCTCTTACAAGGCCGCCAGCTCCTAGCAAAATGCCGCCGAAGTATCTCGTTACAACAACACAGCAATCAGTAATTCCGCTTTTTTTAATCACATCTAAAATCGGGACACCGGCTGTACCTTGCGGTTCGCCGTCGTCAGAATATCTTGCTGTACTTCCGCCGCTGAGCACATATGCATAGCAGTTGTGAGTAGCATCACCGTGTTTGTGTTTTATCTGCTTTATGAATTCAAGAGCTTCTCCCTCATTTTTTACGGGTGTTGCATATCCGATAAATTGTGACTTTTTTTCAAAAAATTCAGCAGATGCTTGTTTTTCAAGAGTGGTGAACAGCTTTGGCTTGTTTTGACTGCTTTCTGTTTCAACCTTAATATTCTTCTTCGACATCTTGTATATCCTTGTCTTTTAAACGAAATTCGTTAAACTGTCCTTTTGTCTTCGCATCAACAATTGCCTTAACGGTAACTGCTTCACTTCCGTATTCTATATCTAAAATTTCAGCAGAAGTATAAATCCGGCTGACTGCTGCTTGTTTATTATTTGGAATAACAAAAATTTCGGTGGATTTACCGTTTTGCACCATTTCTTCAAGCTTATTAACAAGGCTGTCAATGCCGACACCTGTTAAGGCAGAAACTGCAACTGCATTTCTTTTACTGTCAGTGTTAATTAAAGTAAAGTCACCCTCGCATTTGTCGCATTTGTTATAAACATAAAGGGTCGGTTTGTCAGCGGCTCCAAGCTCCGAGAGAAGCTTTTCAGTAACTTCAAGCTGACTTTCTGCTTCGGGGTCTGAAGCATCTATAATTATTAAAACAATATCAGACCAAACCGTTTCTTCAAGGGTGGATTTAAATGCTTTTATTAAATGGTGCGGAAGATTTCTTATAAAACCTACTGTGTCGGTCAGCAAAACCTCAACCCCGCAGGGAAGAGTGAATTTTCTTGTGGTTGGATCAAGAGTTGCAAAAAGCTTGTCTTCTGCCAAAATTCCTGCATTGGTAAGTTTATTTAGCAGTGTTGATTTTCCGGCATTGGTATAGCCGACAATTGATATTTTGGCAAGACCTGAACGTTCTCTTGCTTTTCTCTTTATAAGTCTTCCTCGTTCAAGGTCTAAAAGCTCAGCATTAAGCTGTTCTTCACGCCGTTTCAGATGACGGCGGTCGGTTTCCAGCTTGGATTCTCCGGGTCCTCTTGTGCCTATTCCGCCGCCAAGACGGGAAAGCTCACTTCCTTTTCCAACAAGACGAGGAGCTGTATATTTAAGCTGAGCAAGTTCAACCTGCAGTTTTCCTTCACTTGTGGTTGCGTGGAGTGCAAATATATCGAGAATGAGCATTGAACGGTCAAGTACCTTAACATCACACTCAATACCGTCTTCAATATTTCTGATTTGCATTGGTGAAAGCTCAAGATCGAAAATTACAAGTTTTATATCGTTTGCTTTGCAAAGCTCAGATAGTTCCTTTAATTTTCCGCTTCCGATACAAGTTCGTCTGTTAGGAACTTCGAGAGATTGCACAACCTTTGCAAAAACGCTTCCGCCTGCAGTGTCAAGTAGACGTTCAAGCTCCATAAGTGAAACTTCACATTCGCCTTCACGCATATTATTTGTATTTACGGCAACAAGCACCGCTCGTTCAAAATTATCCATAAAATAACTCTTTCAATTTAAAGTTTTTTGCCTGAACAAACAGAAAATCAAAAAGGTTTGAAACGTCACAACTGACGCTTCAAACCCTCGATAGACAAATACTTACTTTGCCTGTTCAAGACGCTTCTTGAACTTATCAACTCTACCGCCCGCATCAACAAGCTTCTGCTTGCCGGTGAAGAAAGGATGGCATTTTGAACAAATTTCAACCTTCATATCACCCTTGGTAGAACGGGTTACAACGGTTTCGCCGCAAGCGCACTTAATTGTAACTTCTTTATATTCGGGATGGATAGCTTCTTTCATTTTTGTGTACCTCTCTGTCAATATTTGCATAGATTTTGCTATGCATAAAAATTCATACACTAAATTATATCATACTTTTTTATAAATTGCAATAGATTTTGAAAAAAATATTTGTTTTTTCTTTTTCTGCTTTGTTTTTTAGTATTGAAGATAAAAAAACTTCCGACGTCGTCGGAAGCTTTTTGCGAGATATTTGGAATTGCTGATTATTTGAACGCCAAACAAATTCTTAATTTACTATTTTTTAAACTCATTTAGTTGGGATAATTACACCGTAATCTCCGTCACGGCGGCGGTAAACTGTATTCACCTCTCCGGTTAGCGAGTCTTCATAAAGAAAGAATTCGTGTCCTAAAAGATTCATTTGTAAAATTGCTTCTTCGGGAGTCATCGGACGAAGGGTAAATGTTTTTCTCTTTATAATAGGTTTTTCATCTTCATTTTCATCGGGGAAATTGCTGATAGGTGCTTCACGAAGTCTTTTTTCAAGTTTTGTTTTGTTTTTGCGTATTTGGCGTTCAATTGCTTCTACCGCAAGGTCAAGGGCATTTCTGAAGGTTTCGTCGGATTCTTCGCCTCTATATATCATACCGCCTGCCGTGATGGTTACTTCTACTCTTTCACGACTGCGCTGTACGGAGAGCTTAACTGTTGCGGAAGGCTCATCTTTGAAATATTTGTCAAACTTAGCGAGCTTTGTTTCTGCAATGGGTTTGAAATCCTCGGGCACTGACAACTGTCTTCCAACATAAGTAATAATCATATACTCTCCACCTTTTCTGTTTGATTGCATATCGGGGAAATTTCTTACCCCTTTCTGCACTTTTATTATATCACATTATATGTAAAAAATCAACACCTTTTGCCAAAAAATATTTATCTTTTTTGTAAATAAACACAACAAATTAACTAAAGTAAATTTACTGACAATTCACAGAAAAGCATTGACATATATAGTAAAAAATGATATAATATATAGTATGAGTATATAAACTCAGGATTCATTTTTTACTTGGAGGACTTTCTAATGGACAAAAAACTTCGTGTCGGTATTGTCGGCGCAACGGGAATGGTTGGTCAAAGATTTATAACCCTTCTCGAAAATCACCCTTATTTTAAAATTACAGCCTTAGCGGCAAGCCCACGCTCCGCGGGTAAGACATATGAAGAAGCTCTTGGGGGACGTTGGAAGCTTTCCGCATCTATGCCCGAAGAAGTTAGAACTATGACCGTTATTGATGCATCAGATCTTAAGACTATGGCGCAAAAGGTTGATTTTGTTTTTTGCGCAGTTGATATGAAAAAAGATGAAATCAAAGCGCTTGAAGAAGCTTATGCAAAGGCAGAAATTCCTGTTGTTTCAAACAACTCAGCTAACAGATGGACTCCCGATGTACCTATGGTTATTCCGGAAATTAATGATGAGCATTTAGCTGTAATCGAAGCTCAGAAAAAGCGACTTGGAACAAAGAGAGGCTTTATAGCTGTTAAACCTAACTGTTCAATTCAGTCTTATGTACCTGCGCTTACACCACTTTTGAAGTACGAACCTACCGAAGTTGTTGCAACAACATATCAAGCAATTTCCGGTGCAGGCAAGACCTTCAATGAGTGGCCTGAGATGATTGATAATGTAATACCATACATAGGCGGTGAGGAAGAAAAATCAGAGCAAGAGCCGCTTAGAATTTGGGGACATATCGAAAATGGTGAAATTGTCAAAGCAAGTGCGCCTGTAATTACAACTCAGTGTATTCGTGTGCCTGTAACCGACGGACATACTGCGGCAGTTTTTGTTAAGTTTAAAAATAAGCCTACAAAAGAACAAATTTTGGAGGCTTGGGCAGAGTATAAAGGTAAGCCGCAGGAGCTTGAGCTTCCTCACGCACCAAAACAGTTTATCCACTATTTTGAAGAGGATAATCGTCCGCAGGCAAATGTTGACAGAAATCTTGAGGGCGGTATGGCGATAAGTCTTGGCAGACTTCGTGAGGACACACTTTTCGACTATAAGTTTGTAGGACTTTCTCATAATACATTAAGAGGAGCTGCTGGCGGTGCTGTTGAAATCGCTGAGCTTCTTTACAGACTTGGCTATATTTCTGCAGAATAAAACTTGAGGGCGGCAATTATTATAATTGTCGCCGCTTCGGTATTTAATTAAAGAAACAGGAGATTGCAATGAAACAGAACATACTTATTGTAGGTGGCGGCGGACGTGAGCATACTATAGCCCAAACCTTGCTTAAATCAAAGAATTGCGGTAAAATATATATGGCTCCCGGAAACGGCGGTACTGCAGCCATAGCACAAAACCTTCCTATAAAAGCAACGGATATTGAGGGCGTTGTAAAGGCGGCAAAGGAGTATAAAATCGATCTTGTTTTTGTCGCACCTGACGATCCTTTAATGCTTGGAATGGTAGACAGGCTTGAAAAAGAAGGTATCCGTGCCTTTGGACCACGGTCAAATGCAGCTATTATTGAAGGCAGTAAGGTCTTTTCAAAAGAGCTTATGAAAAAATATAATATTCCAACGGCTTATTATGAAGTTTTTGATAACTCCGAAGCTGCAATTGCTTATATTAGAAAGCAGGGAAGCTTCCCGACTGTAATTAAGGCTGAGGGACTCGCTCTTGGTAAAGGCGTTATTATTGCCGAGGATTTGGCTGCTGCTGAGGCAGGCGTTCACGAAATTATGGACGATAAAGTATTCGGTGATGCCGGAAATCGTGTTGTAATTGAGGAATTTTTAAGTGGTCCTGAAGTATCCGTACTTGCTTTTTGCGACGGAAAGACAGTTGTTCCGATGGTTTCAGCTCAAGACCATAAACGTGCTCTTGATTTTGACAAGGGACTTAATACCGGCGGTATGGGAACATTTTCTCCAAGCAGAATATATACGAATGAACTTGCCGAAGAGTGTATGGAAAAGATTTTTAAGCCTACCGTAAGTGCTATGCAGAGTGAAAACAGAGCTTTTAAGGGCGTTATTTATTTTGGGCTTATGATAACAAAAGACGGACCAAAGGTTATAGAATATAATGCACGATTCGGAGATCCGGAAACTCAGGTTGTTTTACCAAGACTTAAAACCGATTTTCTTGAGATTATCAATGCTGTTATAGATGAGCGTCTTGATGAAATTGATATTCTGTGGGAAGATAATGCTTGTGTTTGTGTAGTTGCGGCATCGGGCGGATACCCTGTAAAATATGAAAAAGGCTATGAAATCAAGGGACTTGAAAAGCTCGCTGAGCTTGATGACGTAATGGTATTTCACGCCGGAACTGATATAAAAGACGGAAAACTTGTTACTTCAGGCGGCCGTGTGCTTGGCGTTACGGCAAAAGCGAAAGATCTTGACAGTGCTATAAAAAGAGCATATTCCGCTATTTCTGAGATTGAATTTAAAGATATGCACTATCGTCGTGATATCGGAATTAAGTAAGAAAATTACGGAAGGTGACAATATGGAAAACCTTGACTTGCTTGAGCTGATAGCTCGTAAAATGCCGTCTTTTTCAAAGGGGCAGAGGCAAATAGCTTCGTATATACTTGAACATTACGATAAGGCGGCATATATGACTGCGGCAAAGCTTGGTGCAGTTGTTTCTGTGTCAGAGTCAACTGTGGTTCGCTTTGCGAATGAACTTAATTTTGAGGGGTATCCTGATCTTCAGCACTCCCTTCAGGAGTTAATAAGGACAAGACTTACAACTCTTCAGAGAATTGAACTGACCAACGACAGAATAGGTAATTCAGATCTTCTTGAAAAGGTTTTGATGTCCGATATTGATAAAATTAAGAGAACACTTGAAGATGTTGACCGCAGTAGCTTTAATAATGCTGTTGATGCGCTTATTTGTGCAAAAGTTATATATGTAATCGGTATGCGTTCGTCATCATCAATAGCAAATTTCCTGTATTTTTACCTTAATCTTATTTTCCCGCACGTAAAGTTTGTAAGAACTACGAGCGGATCTGAAATATTTGAGCAGATTTTGCGAATAAATGAAAATGACGTAATAATCGGCATTTCTTTCCCACGTTATTCAAAGAGAATTATTAATGCTCTTGAATATGCAAAGTCCCAAAAGGCACATATTATTGCGCTCACTGACCGAGCATCATCGCCCATAGCTGCCTATGCAGATGACTTGCTTCTTGCCAAAAGTGATATGGCATCTTTTGTGGATTCGCTTGTTGCTC
>JAZNAB010000003.1:0-7946 GCA_045586285.1 Candidatus Flemingiibacterium sp.
TTATATTTATATTGCTTTACAGCTAAAAATAAGGTATAATAGTATTAATAGTAATTTATTTAATAAATCAAAAAACTAAAGGAGTGAAGCTTGTGGCATTAACCTTTTTAGGAGGTATACATATAAAGGGCCGAAAAAATACCGAAAAAAAACAAATTGAAGTAATAACCCCGCCTAAAACCGTTATACTGCCAATGTCACAGCATATGGGTGTGCCGGCAGAGCCGTGTGTAAAAGTGGGAGATGAGGTATATAAAGGACAGATTATCGGAACTTTTGCCGATGGGGTTTCTTCTCCTGTTCATTCGAGCGTTTCCGGTAAGGTTATAAATATAGAAGAACGAAGCTGTATAACGGGAGAAAAAACTTGCTGCATTATTATAGAAAATGACGGGCTTGACAGGTTAAGCCCCCATATAAAGCCGTGGGATAAGCGGCTTAATGATACAAGCTTTGAGGAAATTGTTGACGTAATTAAAAATGCAGGTATAACAGAAATTTCCAAGGATAATTATCCGATATACGAAAAAATCAACCTTGCAAACGGAAAGGTTGACAAGGTTATTGTAAACTGTGCTGAGTGTGAACCTTATATTTCGGCAAATCATAGATTACTTCTTGAAAATACCGATGAAGTTATTAATGGACTAAAAATTATCTTAAAGGCACTTGGTGTTCGCAGCGGTATAATTGCAGTGCAGGACAGTATGCTTGATGCGGCAAATCTCCTTGAAGAAAAGCTTGTTGACAGCGATTTAATAAAGGTTAAGGTTTTAAAAACAAAGTATCCGCAGGGGAATGAGCACCAGCTTATATATGCGCTGACCGGCAAGGAGATTGCTGCAGAAAAGCCGTTGATTGATATGGGTTATATTGTTTTCAACTTGCATACCTGTGCTGCAATATTTAAAGCCTTTGCTTATGGAATACCTCTTGTTGAAAGGATAGTTTCTGTTGACGGCGACTGTATAAAAGAACCCAAAAACGTGCTTGTGCCTATGGGAACGACCTATAAAGATTTGATTGATTTTTGCGGAGGTTTTGTAAAAACCCCCTATAAGCTTATTTCGGGTAGTGCTATGACGGGTATTGCCGTGACGGATACAGAATACAGTATAGTAAAAAATACAACAGCTCTTCTGGCTTTTTCCAAAGAGTATGCTATAGAAAGAGAAAATGTTTTTGATTGTATCAGATGCGGCAAATGCCACTACAGCTGTCCTATGCGTCTTTTGCCAAACTATATTATTGAATTTGCCGCTGCAGGCAAATTTGACAAGGCGGAGGATTTTGATGTTTTCAGCTGCATTGAATGTGGCTCTTGTTCATACGTTTGCCCTGCAAATATTCCGATTGCCAAGTATATTCGAGGGGCTAAATCCAAAATTACAGAAAATAAAGAGCCCGAGCTTTCCAAAGGCAGAGAGGAGGACGCTGAATGACTGATAAAGAAAAGACAGCAAATCTTATAAAAAACGATGATACGGAAATTGTTATAATTGAAGAGCCGGCAATACCTTTAAGTGATAACGAAGACGAGGAATTTGAATCGCAAACCCTTGAAACCGGATTTGCTCCTCATATTCACGGCACAGATACAAAAAGAGGTCTTATGCTCGATTTTTGTATAGCACTTATTCCCGTGCTTATTTGGGGAATAATGCTTTTTGGTTGGCGGGCATTGATTTTAACTCTTGTTTCGGTTGTTTTTTCCGTGGGTTCAGAATTTTTATATAAAAAGCTTATGAAAGAGCCTGTAAGCGTATTTGATTTTTCCACAGTTCTGACGGGTATGCTTCTTGCGCTCAATCTGTCAATTGCCGTGCCTCTTTGGTTGGTGGCTTTGGGAGCAGTATTTGCCGTTGTTGCTGTAAAAGGGCTGCTTGGCGGTAAATTACACGTCTTTTTAAATCCCGTACTTGCGGCAAGGCTTGTTATGTCTTTCTTCAATAAATATATGAATACGTATACAGTTCCGAAAGCAGACATTTCGCTTTTTGCGCCTTTTGTTGACTCTGCTTCGGGTGCTACACCGTTAGCGTCGCTCAAGAGTGGAATTATTCCGGAATCACCGTCGCTTTTTGATGCAATTATCGGATATGAGGCTGGCTGTATCGGAGAGGTTTCTGCACTTCTTCTGACGGTGGGATTTATATATCTTTTGGTTAGGAAAGCAGTAAGTTGGCACATTCCCGTTTCGTATATCGGAACGGTTTTGGTTCTTGCCTTTTCTTTTTCAAGAAGTATTCAGCCCTTTGATTTTGCGTTATACGAAATTTTTTCGGGCGGACTTTTTATGGGTGCAGTATTTATGGCAACCGATTATATGACCTCGCCGATTACTTCAACGGGCAAGTTGATTTATGGCGTCGGCTGCGGCGTGTTGACTGTTGTTTTCAGATTTTTCGGAATAAGTACTGAGGGCGTTTGTCTTGCAGTTCTAATTATGAATTTGACATCACGGTATCTTGATATTTATCTAAGACCCGCTGCTTTCGGCATATTCAAGAAAAAGCAGATTAATTTGAAGCTTGTCGAAAGTTTTATAAAGGGAATAAACAAGGCTGACACAAAGCCCGAGGCGGCAGTTTGCATCGAGGACAGCGATAAACCCAAAGCCGAGGCAGAGCCGGAAGCGGAAATTAATGCTGAAACTAAAATCGAGGCAGAGCCGGAAGTTATAGATGAACCCTCAAAGGAAAGTACCCCTGCAAAGCAAAACTCAAAAGCAAATAAAACATCAAATTCCAATAAAAAATCGGGCAAAAAATCAAAGAGTAAGAAAAAACGCAAATAAGGCTGAAAAAGGGGCGATAATTTGATAAAAATATATGCGGCGACAGGTAATAAAAAAAAAGAGCATAATCTATCAAAAGCCCTTGCGGAATTTGCCCTTGCCGATACATTTAATTTGAGGTTGCCGCTGAAACATAACGATAAAGGGAAACCCTACTTTGAATATGAGGGAATATATGTAAGTATTTCTCATTCTGAGGGGATTTGCTTTGCAGCAATTTCGGATAAGCAAATAGGAATTGATATTGAAGCTTTTGACCGAAAGACCTCGTCAAAATCCTCACATTATGTAAAACTGGCAGAGCGTTTTTTCACTGCCAAAGAGGCAGAGTATATAAAAGAATCCCCTGCTATGCGGTTTCTTGAGGTATGGTGCGCCAAAGAAAGCTATATGAAATATATGGGAGAGGGCTTTTTGATGCCTATGTCTTCATTTTGCATTTTTGACACTGCTCTTTGTATTTCAAGTGTAGATTTTAAAGGCGGTCATTTATCCGTATGCTCAGAAGAAAAGCTGACATCACCTATTATTTATTGTAAAGCTCCAGACAAACAAAAGGGAGAGATTTATGCGGACACTATATATAAAACAGAATGATGCGGGACAACGTCTTGATAAGTTCCTCTCAAAAGCGGTAAAGGCCTTGCCAAAGTCGCTTATGTATAAATGCATTCGTACCAAAAAAATCAAGGTTAACCGTAAGCGTACCGAAATCGGATATATTCTTTGCGAGGGGGATACGGTTGAACTGTTTATATCCGAGGAGTTTTTCTCGGATAAAGCGGTAGATGAAGCATTCACAAAGTTAAAGCCAAACCTTGATATCATATATGAAGATGAAAACATAATGATTCTTGATAAAAAGCCTGGAATTATTGTACATTCCGATGATAACGAGGAAATCAATACTCTTATAAGTCATATAAAGGCTTATTTATATAAAAAGGGTGAATATGTACCTGAGAATGAGCAGTCCTTTGCTCCTGCATTGTGTAACCGCATAGACAGAAATACAGGCGGAATCGTAATAGCTGCAAAAAACGCTGAGGCGCTGCGGGTTATGAATGAAAAAATTAAGAATGATGAGCTTTCAAAGTATTATCTTGCGGCAATTCACGGGCAGCCAAAGAAAAAAGAGGCGGAGCTTGTAGCTTATTTAAAAAAGAATTCAGAGAATAATATTGTTGATATTAAAAACGAGCCTCACCCGGATTATAAAAAAATTGTAACAAGATACAAGGTTGTTGATACGGCAAAGGACTTATCACTCATTGAGGTTGAGCTTGTAACAGGAAGAACCCATCAAATACGAGCGCATTTTTCGTCAATCGGACATTCGCTTCTCGGTGATGGTAAATACGGCGTGAACCGTGACGACAAGAAGCTGGGTTATAAGTTTCAAGCTCTGTATGCATACCGTCTTGAGTTTAGGTTTAAAAATAAGGGAACGCTTCTTGATTATCTTGACAAAAAGGTTTTTTGTGCGAACAGAGATAAAATTTGGTTTTTAAAAGAGTTTGAATAAATTGAAATGTTAACATTTATATATTGGGATGTTCACAGTAATGTGTTAAAATATATACTGTTATAAAATTTATTGTTGTAATTCCGAAAGGATTGAAAATATATGTCGATTAAAGGAAAGTTTTTGAGTTCATTTTCAAAACCGTTCAAGTGGTTTACAGATGCGCCCTTGAAAATTGCATTACCTATTATATTTGCAGTTTCGTTATTGTTGAACTTATATCTTGAAATATGTCAAAAAAGAGATATATTGTCGGCATTTGGCTTTGCATTTTCATCACCTTTTATTTTTCTTGCCAATGTTTTGATAATTTTCGCAACGCTTACGCTGTGTTTACTCGTTAGGCGCAGAGTTGCACTTATTACATTCGTTATTCTTTGGTGGATAGCGATGGGTATTACTAATGTAATTGTAATGAGCTTTCGTTCATCTCCGCTGTCGGCAATTGATTTTCTGATTATTAAAGACGCTTTAAATGTACTGGGCGCATATTTTTCAATTATAGAAATAGTACTTCTTTCGGGACTTATTATAGCGGCAATCGGTGCAGTTGTTTTTCTTTTTGTTGTCTGCCCGAAAAGTAAGATTAATTATTTGAAGTCCGGTGCGGCGGTTCTTTCGGCGGTTCTTTTGGGCTTGGGTGCAGTGTATGTAAACTCTAAGGCGGCAGTTTCAAACTCGGATCTTTTATCTGCATATAACGAAAAAGGGTTTGTATATTGCTTTTCACAAAGTATTTTTGTTCACGGAGTTGACAAGCCTGACGATGAGCTTGTAAATAAAAAGGACAAGCTTATGGAATATCTCTCATCGGAATCAAACAAATACGGCGTAACTCTTCCCGGAATATCAGATAATCTTTCCGCACCGAATATAGTGCTTGTGCAGCTTGAATCTTTCTTTGATGTGAAGCACATAAAGGGTATTGAATATTCAAAAGACCCGATACCAAACTTTACATCGCTCAAAGAAAATGGAGTTTCAGGATTTTTGCAGGTTCCTCACATTGGCGGCGGTACTGCCAATATTGAGTTTGAGGTGCTTACCGGAATGAACTTAAATCATTTCGGACTTGGGGAATTTCCTTTTACTACAGTACTTAAATCAAGAGCTTGTGAAACTTTGGCAACAAACCTGAGAGAGCTTGATTATAAATCTCACGCAATACATAATCATATCGCCACCTTTTACGGTCGGAATAATGTTTATCCTAACCTTGGATTTGACACCTTTACATCTATTGAAATGATGGAAGAAACAAAACGCAATATACTTGGCTGGGCAAGTGATTCAATTCTTGTTGGGGAAATTGAATCTGCACTTAATTCTACGGAAGGTCAAGATTTTGTGTTTGCCATTAGTGTGCAAGGCCACGGCGGCTATCCCGATCATTCGGTTGAGCATATTTATCCTATTACAGAGGAATATGTGGACGTATATGGCTTTGAAGACGAAAAGATTTATTATCAATATCATTTTTATTGTAATTTGATACGTCAGATGGACGAGGCAGTTGGTGCAATATGCGATATGCTTGAAAAAAGAGGTGAGCCGTATGTTGCCATATTCTATGGGGATCATCTTCCGGCGATACACCTGACTGCTAGTCAACTTGACAACGGTGATATGCATCAAACTGAATATGCTATAAAAACCAATTTGGATCTTTTAACGGCACATTCAGTTCAAAATATAAATGAGCTTGACCGTAATATAGAAACCTATCAGCTTGCTGCTTACATACAGGATTTATTCGGTATGTCTGTTGGAGATATAACACTTTTGCATCAGCACGAATTTGATGTTGGTGAAATGTTTGATGATATTTTACAAACCCTTGAATATGAGCAGCTTTATGAAGATGAGCCTATGTATAAAGCTACTGATATCACCTTCGGAACAATGCCGATTATATTTGAGTCATACAGTACATCAGGCAATACCGTTTATATAAACGGATACGGCTTTAATAGGTACAGTAAGGTGAAGATTGACGGTGCGCTGAGAGCAACTGAGTTTGTTGATGAATACACTTTAATAGTAAAAAACGTATTTTTTGATTCAGATGAAATCGAAGTTGTTCAGGTTGCAGATGACGGCACAGAATTATCATATGCCAAAAAAGGATTTTAGGGCTTTATTAAATAAAAGTACCCCCTACGTCATTTAGAAAGTAGGGGGGATTTTTTTATATTTTGTTGGTGCTTAGTTATGCTTGGCTTGTTCGCTCGGACGTACACCTCTTGAAGACTTTTTGCCTTCGGGGATAATGTCGCCTGCCTTTGTAAGAGCAATCTTGGAACAAATCGGGCCGATAAGCTCAAGGATAAGTACGGAGAATAACACTATGTTTCTTATAAGTACACCTTGTGAAAGGTCTGAAACCTGAGTTGACATACCGAGAGCGACACCTGCCTGAGGCAGTAAAGTTATACCGAGATATTTGCAGATGTTAGAACTGCATTTTGTCCATTTTGCGCTTGAATATGCTCCAAGACATTTTCCAAATGCACGGGCTATGAGGAACGCAATTCCGATAAGCACAATCATCATATCACCAAATACGGTTATTTCAAGCTCTGCACCGGAAAGCACAAAGAAAAGAATGAATAAAGGGGTTGTCCAGCCGTCAACACGCTCCATAAGCTCCTCGGAATATGGGCAGATGTTGCAAAATACTGTTCCGAGCATCATACATACAAGAAGGGAAGAGAAGCCAACGTGTACAGGGCCGATGCTAAAAGAACACATGGAAATTGCAACAGTTAAGAAAACGAATGCAATACACATTGACATACGCTTTGAACGAGAGTGGAAAAATCTTTCGATAAAGGTCAATATGACACCCATAAGAGAGCCGAGAATTAACGATGCTGCAATTTCAACAATCGGGTTTACAACAACAGAAATTAAGTCTATTGTTCCGTGCTCTATAGCTCTTGCAACTCCGAGAGAGATTGCAAACAACACAAGTCCAACCGCATCGTCAATAGCAACAACGGGAAGAAGTATATCGGTGAGCGGGCCTTTTGCTTTATATTGACGAACAACCATAAGAGTTGCAGCAGGCGCTGTTGCGGAAGCAATCGCACCAAGAACGAGAGCTGCGGGTATTGTAATTAATTCCGGGAAGATAAAGTGAAGTACAATTAAAACTATGTCAACTACTACGGTTGCAACAACTGCCTGAAAAATACCAATAGTTGTGGCAGCTTTACCGATTTTTTTGAGTTGGGGTATACGGAATTCGTTTCCGATTGAAAATGCAATAAATCCGAGAGCGGCTGTTGAAATAATAGAGAGGCTTTTTACACTTTCTAGCGTTGTAAGTCCAAGGCCTTCTATTCCTAACATTCCGAAGCAGTACGGGCCGATAATAATACCTGCTACAAGGTATGCGGTTACTGCCGGAAGTGATATAAGCTTTGCAAGTCTTGACAGCATAAGTCCGATAAGCATTGCGAATGATATTGAAAGTAAAACAGTCATTTAATCCTCCAAAAAACAAGCTTCGAGAGAAAATCTGCGTACATTGTCTTTATAAATAATCATTGATAATACATTTTAGAAAAAACATATCAATCCAAATAATATGATAGACCAAAGCTTTAATTTTGTCAATAG
>JAZNAB010000004.1:0-9833 GCA_045586285.1 Candidatus Flemingiibacterium sp.
AAGTAGCTGTAATTATGGGAAGTGACTCTGATCTCCCCGTTGTAAAAAAGTGTATTGACAGACTCGAAAAATTTGGTATTCCTTATGAAGCGCACGTTATCAGCGCTCACAGAACGCCAAGACAGGCAGAGGCTTTTGCAAGTTCTGCTATTGAAAATGGATTTGGAATTATAATTGCTGCTGCAGGAAAGGCTGCTCATCTTGGCGGTGTAATAGCAGCATATACAACTTTACCGGTAATTGGTATTCCGATTAAGTCTTCAACTCTTGACGGACTTGATTCACTATTATCTATGGTTCAAATGCCATCGGGAATTCCCGTAGCTACGGTTGCTATTGATGGGGCGGAAAATGCGGCTATTCTTGCAGCTCAGATACTTGCTTTATCCGATAAAGATTTGGCTGATAAATTGTCACAGCATAAAGCCGATATGGAAAATGGTGTTTTAGAGAAGGATAAAAAGCTTCAAGCTGAGCTTTTAAAATAATAATTGACAGGTGATAGTATGAAAAAAATTGCTGTGCTTGTTTCGGGCGGCGGTACTAACCTTGGTGCAATACTTGCCGCTGAGGAATCGGGCATTATTAAAAGCGGAAAGGTTGAAATCGTTATTTCTTCTAAAGAAGAAGCTTATGCTCTGACAAGAGCCGAGAATCACGGTGTTGAAGGAATTGTGATGTCACCAAAAGCCTATACTTCAAGAAGCGAATATTCAGCTGCACTTGCAAAAGAGTTAAAAACTCGTAATATAGATCTTGTTGTTCTTGCAGGGTTTATGATTATACTTGATATTAGCTTTATTAAAGAGTTTAAAAACAGAATTATTAATGTTCACCCGGCACTGATCCCCAGTTTTTGCGGTGACGGTTTTTGGGGACTTCACGTTCACGAAGCTGCTCTGAAAAAAGGCGTTAAGGTTTCCGGAGCTACTGTCCATTTTGTCAATGAGATTTGCGATGGCGGCCCTATTATTGCTCAAAAAGCTGTTTGTGTTATGGAGGGAGATACTCCTGAAACACTGCAAAGACGTATAATGGAGGAAGCTGAGTGGAAAATTCTTCCCGAAGCAGTTGAACTTTTTTGCGCTGACAAGCTTTCTATTATTGATGATACTGTAGTTATAAAGTAATTTCTTCTTTATAGAATTTAAATTTTATTTATTATCATAAATTTTAAGCAGATGAACTGCGGAAAGGCATTGTGATGAAAACAGACATTCAAATTGCTCAAGAAGCTAAAATGTTACCGATTACGGAAATTGCAAAAGATCTTGACGTGAAAGATGATGAACTTGAATTATACGGTAAATATAAAGCAAAAATTACCGATGATTTTATAAAAAGGACAAGCGATAGGCCTAACGGAAAGCTTATACTTGTAACTGCTATTAACCCAACCCCAGCAGGTGAAGGAAAAACCACTACTACTGTTGGTCTTGGTATGGCAATGAAAAAGATTGGTAAAAATGCGGTTATTGCCCTTAGAGAACCTTCCCTTGGTCCAGTTTTTGGTGTTAAGGGCGGCGCAGCCGGCGGCGGATATGCTCAGGTTGTTCCTATGGAAGACATCAACCTTCATTTTACAGGAGATTTTCACGCTATTACTGCTGCTAATAATCTTCTCTGTGCTATTCTCGATAATCATTTACAGCAGGGAAATGAATTAAATATTGATCCAAGACGTGTTGTTGTAATTCGTTGTACCGATACTAATGACAGAGCTCTAAGAAATTGTGTTATCGGAATGGGCGGAAAGCTTTCCGGTGTGGTTCGTGAAGAAAGATTTCAGATTACAGTTGCTTCAGAGGTAATGGCTATCCTTTGCCTTGCTGAAAGTATTTCCGATCTCAAGAAAAGACTTGGAAATATCCTTATTGCATATAAATATGACGGCTCTCCCGTTTATGCACGAGATATTAAAGCAGAGGGGGCAATGACTGCACTCCTTAAAGATGCAATTAAGCCTAATCTCGTACAAACTCTTGAAAACACCCCGGCAATTATTCACGGCGGACCTTTTGCAAATATTGCACACGGCTGTAACTCCGTTAAAGCAACTAAACTTGCGCTTAAGCTTGGCGATTATGCGATTACTGAGGCAGGTTTCGGTGCTGACCTTGGAGCTGAAAAATTCTTAGATATTAAATGCCGCAAAGCAGGCCTTGCACCAAGTGCAATTGTTCTTGTTGCTACTGTACGTGCTCTTAAATATAACGGTGGTATTCCTAAGGCAGAGCTTAAAACAGAAAATATTGATGCTCTTAAAGCCGGTATTTGCAATCTTGAAGCTCATATTGAAAACCTTGCTAAGTTCGGTGTTCCTGTTGTGGTTGCTATCAATCGCTTTGATACTGATACAGATGCTGAACTTAATCTTATTAAGTCTTCCTGTGAAGCAAGAGGCGCTTCCATTGCTCTTTCAGACGTGTTTGCAAAGGGCGGAGAAGGCGGAATTGAACTTGCTAATAAGGTTGTGGAAGCTTGTGAGAAAAAGTCAAGCTTCAAAGTTCTTTATCCCGATGAAATGTCAATTAAAGAAAAAATTGCAACTATTGCAAAAGAAATATACGGCGCAGACGGGGTTGTATACGAATCGACTGCTGAAAAACAACTGTCAGAGATTCTCTTGCTTGATGAAAAGTATTCTCGTTTCCCCGTTTGTATGGCAAAAACTCAGTATTCACTCTCTGATGATCCTGCAAAGCTCGGACGACCGACCGGTTTTACATTGACTGTACGTGAGATCAGACTTTCCGCAGGCGCTGAGTTTATAGTGGCTCTTACAGGTTCTATTTTAACAATGCCCGGACTGCCTAAAAATCCTGCTGCATATAACATTGATGTAGATGATGACGGTAGAATTACAGGTTTATTCTAATGAATTTGATTTTTGAAAAAACTACATCAAGCGCTGAAGAAACAGAAGCTTTCGGAGCTGCTATAGCAAAACATTCAATTGAAAAGAGCATTCAATTTATAGCGCTTTACGGCGACCTTGGTGCAGGTAAGACTGCCTTTACAAGAGGCTTTGCTTCTGTTACTTGCAAAGATGCGTCTGTTTGCAGCCCAACATATTCTATCGTCAATGAATACGACGGCGATGTGCCATTATTTCATTTTGATATGTATAGAATTGAAGATGAGGATTCTCTTGAGTCTATTGGATTTTATGATTATTTCGGCAGGGGGATTATAATAACTGAGTGGAGTGAAAATATTCCTTATGCGCTGCCAGAAAAATATCTGAAGATAGTAATATCGAAACTTAACGAAAATTATAGAAAGATCTCTGCCTATATTGTCGGTGAGTAATATCTGGAGTAAATAAATGTTAATTTTAGCCATTGATACAACAGCAAATACAGCTTCCTGCTCTTTATCAAAAGACGGCAAACTTTTATCACTGTTTACGGTGAACGGAACGTTAACCCATAGTGAAACTATGCTTCCGATGATTGAAGATATGATAAATAAATCGTCTATAAAATTGTCAGATATCGATGCCTTTGCAGTTGCAAATTGTCCCGGTTCATTTACGGGGGTTCGTATTGGCGTTTCGCTTATAAAAGGTCTTGCTTTCAACACCGGAAAAGTTTGTGTTGGTGTTTCCGCTCTGGAAGCCTTAGCGGAAAATTTAAGCGGCTTTGACAGTTACGTTGTACCTGTTATGGATGCCAGGCGTAACCAAGTTTATACTGCCATTTTCAAGAATGGTGAAAGAATACTTGACGATATGCTTGTGCCTTTAGATGAACTTAAAAATAAACTGTCAGAGCTGAATATTAAAGAAATAATGCTTGTTGGAGATGGATATTCTCTTGCATTTGATTATTTTTCAAAAAGCGATATTAAGATAAAAAATACGCCTGAAATATTAACTGCTCATAATGCGTTTACGGTTGCTATTATAGCTGAAAAGATGATAGCTTACAGGCAGACTTCAGATGATTTGAAACTTTCGGCAGGATATCTAAGAGCAAGTCAGGCTGAAAGAGAATTGATAGAAAAAAATAATAAATAATTATGAGGTAACTATGGAACAGATTTTGGCAATCGCCTGTGACCACGGCGGATATGAATTGAAATTAGAAATTATTTCTCACTTAAATAAGAGGGGAATTAAGGTTCTTGACCTTGGCTGTGATTCTCTTGACAGCGTTAACTATCCCGATTATGCTAAGAAACTGTGTAAGAAAATACAAAGCGGTGAATGCTATCGTGGTATTCTCGTATGCGGAACGGGTCTTGGTATGTCTATTGCAGCTAATAAACACAAGGGGATCCGAGCTGCTTGTGCTTCTGATACATTCTCGGTTCGTTTCACAAGAATGCATAATGATGCTAATGTTCTTTGTCTTGGCGGAAGAGTTGTAGGTAAAGGTCTTGCTCTTGATATGTGTGATTTGTTTATTGATACAGAATTTGAAGGCGGAAGGCATCAAACCCGTGTAGATATGCTTTCTGAGATTGAAAATGAACAATAAATAGGGAAGTAAGAAAAAAATTACTAAAAACTATTTACAAATAGAAAATTATGTGTTATAATATATAACGTATGAGTACCGAGGACAAAGTTTACGGAAGTCACCGACCGTTTGCATTGTTCTACGGGTTTCATACAATTAAATATTTTATGAGGTGAATTACCATGATTCAGAAAGACGTAAAACAGCAGATTATCGCAGATTACAAGCTCTCCGAGAATGATACTGGTTCTCCTGAAGTGCAGATTGCAATTCTTACAAACCGTATCAACTCCCTTAACGCACACCTTAAGAACAATCCTAAGGATCACCACAGTCATCGTGGACTTCTTAAGATGGTTGGTCAGAGAAGAAATCTTCTTGGTTATCTTCAGAAGAAGGATATTATACGTTATCGTGCTATTGTAGAAAAGCTTGGTCTTAGAAAGTAATTTATCTGCACTGTCAATTTTGATGGTAAGTATTATTCGGGAAGCTTTTGCTTCCCGAATAATACAAATAGCAACCCTAAAATTCGCCCGCCGCATTGTGTGGGCTAAATTTTTGTGAGGAGAACTAAGGCTCTGCATTTATAAATGCATCTGATTTTATTGGGTTCGTTTATAAGTGCACAACCAAGATTCTCCCACTATTTAAAAAATAAAGGAGTATAAAAAATGTTTGAAAACTACAAAGTTTTTAACTACGAGTTTGCCGGAAGACCTTTAGTTGTTGAATCCGGTAAGCTTGCAGGTCTTGCAAACGGTTCTTGTCTTGTTCGTTACGGTGATACTGTTGTACTTGCGTGTGCAACTGCATCTCCCAAGCCAAGAGATGGTATTGATTTTCTTCCTTTGTCAGTTGACTTTGAAGAAAAAATGTATTCTGTAGGTAAAATTCCCGGCGGATATTTAAAGCGTGAAGGTAAGCCCTCTGAAAAGGCAATTTTGACTTCTCGTGTTATTGACCGTCCTGTTCGCCCACTGTTCCCGAAGGATCTTCGCAACGACGTTAACCTTTCTCTTACTGTTATGAGCGTTGATGAGGATTGTTCTCCTGAAATTACAGCAATGATCGGTGCTTCAATTGCACTTTCAATTTCCGATATTCCGTGGAATGGCCCAATCGGCGGAGTGTTTGTTGGAATGGTTGACGGAAAACCTGTTATTAATCCTACTCTTGCTGAGCGTGCTGTTTCTGATCTTCAATTAACAGTTGCTGCTTCTGAAAAGAAGGTTGTAATGATTGAAGCCGGTGCAAATGAAGTATCAGACGACGCTATGTTTGATGCTATAATGCTTGCGCATGAAGAAATCAAGAAGCTTGTAAAGTTTATTGATTCTATCGTTGCAGAAATTGGTAAACCTAAATTTGAATATGCTTCAGGTGAGCTTGATCACGATATGTTTGATAAAGTATTTGCTTTCTGCGAAAAGGACGTTATGTTTGCCCTTGATACAGATGATAAAAATGTACGTGATGCTCGTATGCAGCCAATTCAAGACGCTATTGTTGAAAAATTTACAGAAGAATATCCCGAAATTGAAACAATCATGGGAGAACTTATATACAAAATTCAAAAGAAGATTGTTCGCCGTTGGTTGCTTGAAGATAAAAAGCGTGTTGACGGTCGTCGTATGGACGAAATCAGACCACTTGCTGCTGAGGTAGGTATTCTTCCTCGTACACACGGTACCGGTCTTTTTACCAGAGGACAAACTCAGGTTCTTACCGTTGCAACACTTGGCCCAATTTCAGATTCTCAGATGCTTGACGGTATTGATGAAGAAACAGAAAAGAGATACATGCATCATTACAATATGCCCGGCTATTCAACAGGTGAAGCTAAGGCTTCAAGAGGTGCCGGCAGACGCGAAATCGGTCACGGTGCTCTTGCTGAACGTTCTCTCGTTCCGGTTCTTCCTTCTATAGAAGAATTCCCCTATGCTATCAGACTTGTTTCTGAGGTTGTATCTTCTAACGGTTCAACTTCTCAGGGATCAGTTTGCGGTTCAACCCTTGCGCTTATGGACGCAGGCGTCCCGATTAAAGCTCCCGTTGCCGGTATTTCCTGCGGACTTATTACCGATGAAGACGGTTCTTGGACGACTATGATTGATATTCAGGGACTTGAAGACTTCTACGGCGATATGGACTTTAAGGTTGCAGGTACTCACAAGGGTATCACATCTATTCAGATGGACCTTAAGATTGACGGTCTTACACCGGAAATTATTAAGGAAGCATTTGCTGTTACTCATAAGGGTCGTGACTATATCATTGACGATGTTATCTTAAAAGCAATTGAAGCTCCTCGTGCAGAAGTATCAAAATACGCTCCTAAGATGATTTCTATGAAAATTAACCCTGATAAAATTCGTGAAGTTATCGGTTCAGGCGGAAAGGTTATTCAGAAGATTACTGCCGATACCGGAGCTAAGATTGATATTGAAGAAACCGGAGATATATTTATTTCCGCTATAAATGCTGATGCAGCATACGCCGCAAAGAAGATTATCGAAGGAATTGTATTTGAGCCTGTTGTTGGTGAAATTTACGAAGGTACTGTTACAAGAATTATTCCTATCGGCGCTTTTGTTGAGATTGCTCCAGGCAAAGAAGGTCTTGTTCATATTTCTAAGCTTGAAAACCGTCGTGTTGAAAAAGTTGAAGATGTATGTGCTGTTGGTGATATTATGCGTGTTAAATTCCTCGGCACCGATGAAAAGGGCAGACTTAATCTCTCCCGTCGTGATGCACTTTAATTCTATTTCTAACTAATACAGGGGGAAAACGCTTTTTGGGTGTTTTCCCCTAATTTTATAAAAGGATTTGTTATCGTGAATAATAATTTTAATAATAGAAATAATAATTATTCTCAAAATAGATTTAATTCTCAACAAGGTAATAATATAAGGGGTTCACAGCCACAAAGAATAAATATTAATAGTAATAACCAATACCCCCCGGTCAGACATCGTTCAAGAAAAAAGCAAAGAAGAGCAGCCAGCTTGTCTATTCTATTTTCTATAATTCTGTTAATGCTTGTTGTTTCTGTTATAATTTTCTTTTCAAGATGTGCAACAGGTTTCGGTCCAAATGATACAGATACTGATGAGTATACTGATACATACGATACTGTTGATACCCGAGATACTTCAACAAATAACGGCAGTGACGTACCCGATGATACTCTTCCTGATGATACCGATCCTCCGGAGCCCGTTCTTGATGCGAAGTATGAATATATAGAACTTACCGAGGCTGATGTTCATAAAGGGTATCAGATTCTTGTAAATTATCAGAATATATACAATTTTGACGGTGGATTTAATATAATATCATTCTATGGAAACAAAAACCGTAATTATAAAGTAGCTGATGTTTACGTTTCCTTCGATTCAGTCGCTCTTGGATATGTCAACGAGATGATGGACGCTTTTAAAGCTGATACAGGAAAACACGATATACTTGTTAATAGTTCTTTTAGAACTTTAGAAGATCAAGAGTCTATATATGAATCCTATCTCGATAAATATGGAGAAGAGTATGCAAGTTTATACGTTGCAATACCCGGATATAGCGAACATCACACAGGATTAGCCGTTGATTTTACAATTTATACTGATGAAAATACTGCTCATAAATTTGATGAGTTTCCTGAGTATCCCGAATGGCTTTTAAATAATGGTTATAAGTTTGGCTTTATTCAGCGTTATCCTGCTGATAAGACAGATATTACGAAAATAGCTTATGAAAATTGGCATTACAGATATATAGGAAAACCCCACGCTTATTATGTTGTTAAGAATAATCTTTGTTTTGAAGAATATATTGATCTGCTGCGCAGCTTCGAGTTTGACGATAAGCATTTATCTATTACAGATGATGAGGGTGTTTCTTGGGAAATATACTTTGTAAAAGCTAATATTTCCGGCACAACAAAAGTTCCTGTGCCAAAATATCTTGAATATGAAATTTCCGGTAACAATGTTGACGGATATATTATAACCTGCAAAAAATAAAATAAAAAACCTCCGATCTTTCGGAGGTTTTTTATTTATAAATTTCTTATAGATACTTTTCTATAGTTGCAATTTTAACACAAAGGCAAAGAACATAACAAGCTTTTTCAAGATCGCTGTTAGATGGATAGGTAGGTGCAATTCTGAGATTTTCATCTTTAGGATCAATACCGTATGGGAATGTAGCACCAACAGTTGTTAATGTTAGTCCGGCGTCTTTGCATAGCTGCCAAACTCTTCTAGCACAGCCTTCCATTACGTTTAGGCTTATAAAATAACCGCCTCTTGCATTTGTCCAATCAGCAATATCGCTAAGCTCTTTTTTGAAGCTGTTAAGTACAATATCAAACTTTGGACGAATGATATCTGCGTGTTTTTTCATATGAGCAAGAACGCCGTCTGCATTTTTAAAATACATTGCGTGTCTTAGCATATTAATTTTATCATATCCAATAGTTTGAAGAGTAATAACCTTTTTTGCAGCCTCAATATTTGCATCACTTGCAGCAAACATAGAAACTCCGGCGCCGGGAAAACTTATTTTCGACGTTGAAGAGAAATAATAAATCATATCTTCATTGCCGTATTTCTCAGCCTCTTTGAATATATCAAGAAGCTTGTCACCTTCGCTATATATATCGTGAACAGCATAGGCGTTATCCCACATTATGCGAAAGTCCTTGGCTGCCGGCTTCATTGAAGCAAGTCTGATTACTGTATCATCGGAATATGTGCAACCATCAGGATTTGAATACTTAGGTACACACCAAATACCCTTAACCAAAGGATCTTTTATAAGCTCTTCGACTTTATCCATATCGGGTCCGTTGGGGGTCATATTAACTGATAAAAGCTCAAATCCAAGAGCCTCAGTAATTGCAAAATGCCTGTCGTAACCCGGGCAAACACATATAAATTTAACCTTATCAAGTTTACACCAAGGTTTATCACTTCCAACAGTTCCGAAAAGCATTGCTCTTGTAAGGGCATCGTACATCAGATTTAAACTTGAATTTCCTGCAATAATCATATTTTTTTCAGGTATATCAAAAAGATCTGAAAAAAGTTTTTTAATTTCCGGAATACCGTCAAGCAATCCATAATTACAATAATCAACACCCTTATTTGTAACACAGTCTTGATAAGAATCCACAGACGAAAGTAACTCTTCAGTAATCTTAAGTTGCTCAGAGCAGGGTTTACCTCTTGACATATCAAGTGCTAGTCCGCTTGACTTAACATTTATATATTCTTGCTGTAAATCATCGTAAAGATTTTTTAATTCATTTTTTGGTAAAGATGAAAATTGCATAATATTCTCCTATTTTGCAATATTAAAAAGAAA
>JAZNAB010000005.1:0-2604 GCA_045586285.1 Candidatus Flemingiibacterium sp.
GCTGTTCAGGCTTAAGCATATAATCAGGCAAGAAGAGTTTCTTAATTGAATTCATTTTAGACCTTCTCGTTGTTAATTATTGTCTACAGAATTATTATATCACTTTTAGTTCGTAATTTCAATGGGATATACAAAAAACGACCATTTTATTACACAAATTTAGGCTTAAATATCTGAACTAAATAATCATTAGAAGAATTATATTCTTGAAAGAAGGGCGGCAATTTCACCACGGGAAATCTTATCGTAAGGGCGAATGGTATTGTCGGTATAACCTTTGATTATACCTGCGCCGATACATCTTGAAATTCCTTCAACTGCCCAATCGGAAATCAGGTAGCTGTCAGAAAATTCGGCTTTGCCCTCTGCTTCTGGAAGGAGTGAGCCAAGCACCTTAAAGGCTTCTTGTCTTGATATTGTGCCGGAAGAATCAAATATAACTGCTCCTGATTCCGTAGTTCCTCTTCCGCTCATAATACCGCTTTTAATTGCGGATTTAATATATGGAACAAGCTCTTTTGGAGCTTCGTCGCCGAGCTCAATTTCTTTTCCTGTATGTCCGCTTGTGTCAAGAAGCAGCCAACTTGTTATGATTTTCGCAAATTCACCACGGGTTAGTTTAACATCGGGGGTATAGTATAGTTTTCCGTCTACGTTCTCACAATCGGACTCTTGAAGAACTCCAATATCATAAAGCTCAAGTATGCTTTCAGCTGCCCAATGGTCGCCAAGACCGTCTATTAGAGGTGTTTCCGGGCGGCCGTAGTCTATAGTAATATTATCTATGTAAAGCTCATTTGAACCTACAAGCTCAAGATTATCACCGTCTGCTTTTATTATTGAATATAAACTGATACCTTCGTTTTTCAATTCTTCGGGAATGTGTGCGGTAAGCTCACACCAGCCAAGATGACGTCTATAATCTTTTGTTATTTCATAAGGTATTTTATATATATTTCCGGAGCTGTCAGATATTTGAACATAAATATCGCCGTTTATATAGCCTGTTGCCCACACCTTTATGCTTTTGGCATATTCGGAAAGGGGTGCGGGATAAGAAAGCAAAATTTCAAAATCATATGCGGATATCTCTGCATCGTCATCTATGGCGGCAACACCTATTGAACCAAAGGATTTATAACCCATACCCATTGCCATTCTTAAGGGAGAAGTTCCTGACAAACTGAATAAATCAACCTGCTCAAAGCTTTCAAAATCAGAAATCAAATCGGCCTTTGAGCTAACCTTAATCGTAGCATACTGTTTTATTTCACCAAAAGAAATGCATATTTCAACATAGCCTTCTACATCTTCAAAGGCGTTAAAATATCCGTTTTTATCAAGATAGCCAAAGTCACAGATTAAAATTGCATCAGGGTATTCTTCCGGATTTGGTACGATTTGCTCATCGTTCAGTGTAAAGTTAAATGATGCGGCATCACAAAGTACAGCTTCGCCGTTCTTTTCAGCGTAAATATTAAGCTTTACACTTGCCCCCGGTACTATTTTTATGTATTCCGGTGAAACAAAGAATTCGTCAATTGCATCAGTTACACGAACCTTAGTGCTTCCTGAAAGAAAATTCCCATTATATTCTGATGTTAAGTTTACAATAAATTCGCCTTTTTGAGAACCTGCGGTGAAATATCCGCCGTTTGTACTTCCGATATTAATGTCTGTACCTTCCGGCAAAGATGCAGTCAGATTTTCGGCGGTAAGATGAACGTCAGTAGGCATATAAGCCTTATCAAGCGCCTTTGCTGTCAGAGGCACAGTGCTGCCTATAAGCAGATAGGGCAGAGGTTCATCTTCAATTAAAACCGACGGTATTCCATCGGATTCAAATTTGCTCACAAACAGTATTCCATTGGCAATTGAACGATAGTTTGACTCGGTAGAAACATTTACGTATTCACACTTTGTTGCATAATTACGTTTAACCATAACGGTTGTAGAGCCGCCGCCGTCTAAATTGAGAGCAGTCGTACAGCCAAGTGCTGCCATAACTTCCGAAAGGTCAGTTTCTGTCAGTCCCTTTGAATCGGAGCTGCGTCCGTCTACAGCGAAAAATACTACTTGACCGTTTTCACGAATTCCAACCGAGGTTCTTGGATTTATTTGAGTTTCGTGACCGTCATCTATTATACCGTCGGGCATTATTCCGTCCTTTAAAATAAGGTCGCCGCCGCCAATTGCACTTACAACGTCTTCCCAACCGTCTTCGCATTTTGTCGATATAAGTATACTGTCACCAACGCTGACATTCTTCCAATTTGCAGCTTCCTTTGCAGTTTCGCAAACCGATATAACAGCAAAACCCGCCGGAATTTCAGTTTTGGTAGTATTTGAAGCTATTTTGGTGACTGTGCCTTTAACGCTTCCAGAAGGAGAGATTTTTTCATTTAACTCTATTACAATTTCAAGAGAAGGCGAAGAGGAGCGAGTATCCGCAGAGAATTCCTCGGTAAGAATATATGCTCCCCAAGCAGTAGGCTGCTTATTAAAGTGGTTTATTTTTATTGGTGTATCGCCTTTGGTAATGTTTTCAAAAAATATTTCTACAGATGGGAGCCCTATAATTGCAGAGCCGTCGGGTTTAAATCC
>JAZNAB010000006.1:0-15000 GCA_045586285.1 Candidatus Flemingiibacterium sp.
ACAGTCTTAAAAACTGTCCGCAAATTTCAGGCAGAATGGAACGGATTGTTTCAATGCCGGATGAGGGATTTGAGATTTACATTGACTATGCCCACACTCCCGACGCCCTTGAAAAAGTTCTTACTGTTTTACTTGAAAAGAAAACTCCGGAAGGAAGGCTCATTGCAGTATTCGGCTGCGGCGGTGACAGAAATAAAACAAAACGTCCGATTATGTGCAGAATTGCAACAACTCTTGCAAACCTTACAATAGTCACAAGCGATAACAGCAGAACTGAAAGCCCGAGAGCAATTATATATGATATTATAAAGGGCGCAGTACAGGGGGCTGACTGCAAGGTTATAGAAAAAAGAGAAGATGCGATAGCTTATGCTATCACAAACAGCAGACCAGGAGATATAATTCTTCTAGCTGGAAAAGGACACGAAGACTACTATATAGACGACACAGGTAAACACCCCTTTTCAGAAGCACAAGTTGTTAAAGATGCCCTAAAAACACTGCATCAACGTAAAAACAAACAATAAGGCGGTTTAAAAATGGCAATTATATTTACGGATATTTCATTTAAGATATGCGAACTTGCAAGTATTCTCGGAATGAATTCTGACTTAGCCGACAACATCTCGGGCATTACAACAGATTCACGGGAAGTTGACACGGATATGCTTTTTATTGCGATAAAAGGCGAGCGCTTTGACGGAAACGACTTTATTTCAGAAGCATTTTCAAAAGGCGCTGCCGCTGTTATAGCTGAACGTATGCCCGAAAACATCTCATCTGAGCTAACAAAACGTGTTTTCATTGTAGAAAACTCGGTTGAAGCACTCGGCAAGGTTGCAGGAGCATACAAAAATCTAATAGGTCCGAAAGCAATTGCCGTTACGGGAAGCGTTGGAAAAACCACAACAAAAGAGTTTATTTATTCGGTAGTCAGCGATATATATACTTCTCATAAAACATCAGGCAACTTTAATAATGAAATAGGTATGCCACTGTCGCTGCTTTCTATGCCGTCTAATACTCAGGTCGGTGTTTTTGAGCTTGGAATGAGTGATTTTGGAGAAATTTCCCGTATGACAAACATTCTAAAGCCAAATATTGCCGTAATTACCAACATCGGAAACTCTCATATTGAAACTCTCGGTTCAAGAGAAAATATTTGTAAGGCTAAGTTAGAAATTGCCGAGGGTGTATCCGATAACGGTTGGATTATATTAAACGCTGATGATCCTATGCTGTTTGCGCAAAAGGGAATGCTTCGCCAAAATATACTTTTTGTATCATTAAAAAATCCTCTTGCCGATTACCGTGCATTAAACATCAGAGAATACGATGAAAGCACAGAATTCGATATAGTTGCAGGAAAAAGGGTAATTACAAATGTGCGTATTCCTGCAATCGGTATGCATAATGTATATGATGCTACCTATGCCTTTGCAGTCGGCTCACTTTTGAATATGACTGACGAGAGCATAAAGAGAGGTCTTTTGTCCTTCAGAAATACAGGAATGCGCCAAAACATTTATGATGTTTGCGGCATTACAATTATAGAGGACTGTTACAATGCCAGTCCCGAATCAATGAAGGCAGCCATAGAAGTACTCGCAAGAATAACAGATAAAAATAAATGCCGGACTGTTGCCGTACTTGGAGATATGCGTGAGCTTGGAGATTTTTCAAAGAAGCTTCATATGGAGGTCGGCACACTAGTGGCGGAAAGACATATTTCTAATCTTGTCACTTTCGGTCACGAGGCAGAAAATATTGCCCTTGGCGCAATTAACAACGGAATGAAGCCGGAAAGCATCAGTATAAACACAAATCTTGAAAATCCTAATAATACAGCCAATATTCTGAAAGGAATTTTGAGTGAAGGCGACGTGGTACTTTTCAAAGCAAGTCGTGCTGTAAAACTAGAGAGAGTTATTGATGAGCTTAAGTGCCTTTTAACTAAAGAAACTGCAAATTAATTTAGGAGGACAATATGATAGTTTACTTTATATCATCTCTGATTCTGACATTTGCCCTTACCGCCATTTCGGCAAGGTTGTTAATTCCAAAGCTAAAGGGAATGAAAATGGGGCAAAAAATCCTTGACATTGGTCCTCGTTGGCATAAGAGCAAGGAAGGCACACCCACTATGGGCGGTATCTCCTTTATTATTGGCTCTGTAATAACTGTAATTTTTTTGATAGTTATTATGTATTTCACCGACAATACCGAGGGGCTGAGTAAGCTTATTTTTACACTGCTTCTGGCACTTTCAAGCGGCCTAATCGGTATTGTAGATGATATGACAAAGTTTAAAAATCACCGCAATGAAGGGCTAACCGCCACACAGAAATATCTGCTTCAGTTAATATGTGCGGGGTTGTTTCTATCTCTGATGAAATTCACAGGAAACCTTTCAACAACCCTTATTATTCCCTATTTTAGCTTATCGCTTGAGCTTGGAATTTTCTATTATATCTTTTCCCTTTTACTTATAACCGGTATCATTAATGCTGTTAATTTAACCGACGGAATTGACGGTCTTGCTTCAAGCGTCACTCTTGCTGTCGGAGGATTTTTCGCTGTTGCAGCCTTTATAAATGGACTTTTGCCGACGGCTATAGCTTCGGGAATCACTATGGGCGCTTGTCTTGGATTCCTTGTTTACAACTTCTACCCTGCCCGTGTATTTATGGGCGATACCGGTTCGCTTTTCCTTGGGGGACTTGTTGTGGGTATGGCTTATATGATTAATAATCCGCTGATTATCGTTATTGTGGGTATTGTTTATATTTTAGAAGTTATATCCGATATAGTTCAAGTAGGCTATTATAAGCTTACCAAAAAACGTATTTTTAAGATGGCGCCTATTCACCATCACTTTGAAAAGTGCGGCTGGTCAGAATTAAAAATTGTCGGAGTATTCACACTGACAACAGTAATTTTCGGAATCTTGGCAATTCTCGGAATATAAATACAGGAGGTGTTATTGTTGCAAAATAATAATTATAACAGGCCCACGAGAAATCAAAATACAAACAGACAAAGCACCTCAAATAAAAGAGTTAATCCAAGAGGTACAAATATACATCAAAGCAATGCTTCAAATCATAATCCCAACCATTCATCAAATGGTGCCCAAAAAAGACCTGCTGCCCAAAATGTAAAAGCTCCTGCTGTGCAGGTGCCGCAGCAACCGTCAGCCCTATCCCGAGGTCTTGCTTGGTTCAAAAGGACCTACAAGGTGGATAAGGAAATACTTGAGAGCCACGATGTAGTGTGTGAAAAAGGCAGTATTGACTATGTATTCTTGATTATTGTTTTGATTTTACTTGCTTTTGGAACGGTTATGGTTTTTTCAGCAAGTTACGCTTACTCAAATACAAAATATGATGACAGCTACTACATAATCTTCCGCCATTTGATGTTTGCAATAGTTGGACTTATTGCAATGACCATAGTTGCTAATTTGCCTTTTGGTCTTTATAAACGGCTGTCTGTAATAGCCTTCATTTTTTGTGCCATTTTAATGATCACCGTATTCATCCCGGGCCTCGGTGTTGTTAGAGGCGGTGCGAGAAGATGGATAAATATTGGTTTTACAGACCTTCAACCGTCAGAATTTATGAAGCTTGGACTTGTTATGATGCTTGCCTGGTATTTTGACAGATACTATGAACGAATAACAGACAAAACAAATAAGATAAGAGCTTCCTTTTTCGGAGTTGCAACTCCTCTTGCCATTACGGCTATTGCCTGTGTTTTAGTCCTTATTCAAAGGCATCTTTCCGGAACTATAATTATGTTTTTGATTGGAATTATAGTTATTTTTGCCAGCGGTACAGGACTTAAGATATTGATCTGGCTTGGCTCTGCCGGCACTTTAGGTCTTGCATTATTCAGTATATTTACCGATTATACCAAAAGGCGTATTGAAATATGGTTAAACCCGGAAAAAGACCCTCTAGACGCCGGCTACCAAACACTTCAAGGTTTGTACGCCATAGGTTCAGGAGGACTGTTCGGGGAAGGCCTTGGCGAAAGTTATCAGAAACACAACTTTGTTTCTCAGCCTCAAAACGACTTTATTTTTACTATTATCTGCGAAGAACTTGGATTTATTGGCGCTCTTGCGGTAATACTGTTATTTATACTATTTGTTTGGCGTGGATTTTTAATCGCTATGCGTGCACCGACAATTTACACTTCGCTTTTAGTTATGGGAATTATAGGTAAGGTTGCCGTTCAAAGTGTGCTTAACATTGCGGTTGTAACAAATACAATTCCTAACACCGGAATTTCTCTTCCCTTCTTCTCTTACGGAGGCTCATCGCTGATTGTATTGCTTATTGAGATGGGAATTGTATTGTCGGTGTCAACTCTATCGGCACACGACAGATAAAAGCACAGTATCAAGAAAGGATGCCGGATTTGGCGGCGACTGTAAAAATGAGAATTCTAATGACCGGCGGCGGTACCGGCGGACACGTTAACCCCGCAATTGCTATTGCCAACTGCCTTAGAGAAAATCTTACAAATGCACAAATTGAATTTGTAGGTACATCGAGAGGTATTGAAAACAAGCTTGTTCCCAAAGAAAACTACAAGCTCCATCACGTTGAGGTGCAAGGATTTAAACGCAAGCTGACCCCATATAATATAAAATCAGCCTGGCTTGCATTTACTTCCCCTCAAAAAGCAAAAAAAATAATAAAAACTTTCAGGCCCGATCTTGTTGTGGGTACTGGAGGATACGTCTGTTGGCCTCTTTTAAAGGCAGCGTCAGCAATGAAAATCCCCACAGCAATACACGAGAGTAACGCTATTCCTGGTGTTGCGGTTAAGATGCTCGCTAAATACGTTGACCGCATTTATGTGAATTTTGACGCTACTGCAAATGCACTCGGAGAGGCCTATAAAAATAAGGTTCTAAAGGTCGGAAATCCTATAAAGCCAGAATTTAATTGCCTTAACCGTGATGACTGCCGCCGAAAGCTTGGAATTGAAGGCAAATATCAAACCTTTATTTTATCATACGGCGGAAGTATGGGAGCAGAAAAGGTCAACGACGAAATGCTTGCTTTTATGAGAGATTATTCAAAATCTCATAACGAGATACTCCATATTCACGGCACAGGCGCTATTGAATATGCCGCTTCTCTTGAAAAGGCAAAGGAATACGGCGTTGATAACTGCGAAAATATAAAGATTGAAGAGTATATTTACAATATGCCCGAATTGATGGCTGCAGCAGATATTATAATTTGCCGTGCAGGAGCTATGACTTTATCGGAACTTGCAGCGCTCGGTAAATGTGCGGTTTTAATTCCATCTCCCCACGTGGCAGACAATCATCAGTATAAAAATGCAAAGGTACTTGCCGATGCCGGCGCCGCACTGCTTTTTGAGGAAAAAGAACTTACGGATTCGGTATTAACATCTGCCTTATGTGAGCTGATAGATCACCCTGAAATCAGAGAAAAAATGTCAGAGAAAATTAAAGGCTTTGCCTTGCCTGATGCAAACAAAGATATTTTTTCTGATCTTTGCTCTCTTTCAAAAAGAAAAATGTAAATTTTTTGTATATTTCTCAATATTTTTTTATATAAATCATTGTAAATTACTTGACTTTTAATAAATAGCTATGATATAATATTATAAAGGCGGTATTTTGGCTTTACGACAAGTACAGCCAAAAGTTTACGGAAAGGATTTGCCATAAATATGAACCTGCCAAATAACCGCCGGGAAAGCAGATATTTTACCGGCAGTGAAGATGAATTATCCAAAATCAAAAGCCGTGAAGCCTTGCAAAAATTCGCAAAATTAAAGCGTTCCAAAAGGAATATTTCAAGGTTTGGCTCATTTTTGATTTTTGGAGCAATAATTTCTGTATTTGTTTTAATTTGTCTTGCGGTTTTCTTTAGAATAAAGGAAATAGAGCTTGTAGGTTCGGAACGTTATACAAAGGAGCAGATACTTGAAATTTCCGATGTTTATGAAGGACTTAGCCTTTACGAAATATCAAACGATAATTTTAAAGAGGTAAGTCAAAAGCTTTCTTACGTTAAAGAAATTCGCATATCAAGAAAACTCCCGAATACTTTGATTATAAATGTTATAGAGGATATACCAAAATTTTACTGTGAATTGTACGGCGAATATTTTGTGTTGTCTGATAATCTGAGAGTCTTGGAACGTCTTTTTGACGAAACCGAGCTTTGCGAAAGTTCACTTATTAAAATACATATACCTGAGATTGATTCCGCCATTGTCGGAGAGAACATTGTTTTTTCAACAGATGTGTCGCAAAGATATGTAAGTGCATATATTGATGTGATATTAAAAAGTGTTCTGTTCGATAAAATAACAGAATTTGACTTTAGGGATAGATTTGACTTAAAACTTATTGCAGAAAATCTTTATCTTGTAGAGCTTGGCAACGGCGACGAACTTAGCACAAAGCTGACCATACTTGCGGCAATGCTTGACAAAAACGCTTTTGAAGACGGCATACCGGTTATTATAGATGCGAGAGATCCATCTCAAAGCTATGCGATACCAAGTCCTGATTTAAAGTTGGAATTTGACAGTTAAAACATATTTTATGCATTAATCGTAAAGAAATATTAAACTTTTTTACAAATCTATTGCAAATATAAAAAAATAGTAATATCATTATACTATATATTCAAAAATAATTATCGATGGAATCGATAAACGGACATAGAAAATTTAGGAGGATACAGAAATGGCTTTCGAATTTGACAATATCGGCAATGTAAATATAAAGGTAATAGGTGTAGGCGGCGGCGGAAACAATGCTGTCAACCGTATGATTAACGCTAAAGTTCAGGGCGTTGAATTTGTTGCAATTAACACCGACCAGCAGGCTCTTGCAAGATCTGTCGCTGTTAACAAGGTTAACATTGGCGAAAAAGTAACTAAGGGCAGAGGCGCGGGCGCTAACCCTGAGGTTGGTGAGCGTGCTGCTGAGGAATCCATTGAGGATATCAAGAAGCTTCTTGAAGGCACTCAGATGGTTTTCGTTACCGCAGGTATGGGTGGTGGAACAGGAACAGGTGCTGCTCCTATCGTTGCTAAAGCTGCTAAAGATTTAGGTATTCTCACAGTCGGAGTTGTAACAAAGCCTTTCGCATTTGAAGGTAAGGTTCGTATGACTCAGGCTGAGGAAGGTATCAAAAACCTTATCGGAGTTGTTGACTCCTTGATTATTGTTCCAAACGAAAGACTTAAGCAAGTATCTGATACTAAAATAACCCTTATGAACGCTTTTGAAGTTGCAGACGACGTTCTTCGCCGTGGTGTTCAAAGCGTTGCAGAGCTTATTACTGTTGACGGTGTAATTAACCTCGACTTTGCAGACGTTACTGCTGTAATGTCAAATGCTGGATATGCTCATATGGGTGTTGGTACTGCATCAGGTAAAGAAAAGGCTGAACTTGCAGCTAAAGCAGCAATCTCCAGCCCACTTCTTGAAACCTCAATTGCAGGTGCTCGTGGAATTATCGTAAGCGTTACTGCTTCTCCCGACATCGGACTTGAAGAAGTTGACATTGCTTGTAGTATGGTACAGAGCGAAGCTCACCCAGATGCTAACGTAATTTTCGGTGTGGCATTTGACCCCAACCTTGAAGACGAAATGCGTGTAACAGTAATTGCTACCCGTTTTGATAATGCTCCAAAGAGTATGCAGCCTGCAGCAGAAGTTAAGAAGGAAAAAGAAACCGCAAAGACTGCCGCAGATGAAGGAAATTCAAATTCGTTTGAAATGTTTACCGACGACGAAATCGGCGACATTGCAAAGATTTTAGAGCACGGCAGAAACTAATTTAATTTTACTTAATATTTAAGGGCTGAAGCAATTGCTTCAGCCCTTTTGTTTTATTATTTTGTTTTATTGTACCCAGGTATCCGTCACCTTGGCGTATTTTGCAATTTTTGCCTTTACAGCTTCAAGGCTTTTATCCTTTGCAAGAATATAAATTTTTATTTTCGGCTCTGTTCCCGACGGTCTAATAACTATTGTATCATCTAACTCAGTTACAAAATACAATACGTTTGATTTTGGAAGTCCTGTGGTTGTTACTTCTCCCGTTAAGATATTAACCACTTTGTCAGTAAGATAGTCCCGATGTTCAACAACTTTATATCCTGCAAGTTCAGAGGGCGGATTACTTCTAAGCTCATTCATAAGGTTTTCCATTTTTTGAAGTCCGTCAAGACCTTCCATATAGATATTGGCAACACCCTCGTCATAGTAACCGTATTTCTCATAAAGCTCATTCATAGCATCGCACAGTGTCATACCCTTAAGGCTGTAATAAGCCGCCATTTCGCAAAGAAGCATAGTTGCAACAACCGCATCTTTATCTCTTGCATAAGTGCCTTTAAGATAACCGTAGCTTTCTTCAAAGCCAAAGATGTAGCTTCCCTCTCCCGAAGCTTCACATTCCTTTATTACCTCGCCAATAAATTTAAAGCCTGTAAGCACGTTATAAAGCTTAATTCCGTGCACCTTGCATATTGCAGTAATAATTTCAGAAGTAACTATTGTTTTGATGGAGTAAGGTTTATCCGGCATTCCCTTTTCAGAATAAGCGCAAATAATATAGTCAAGAAGCAACGCTCCAACTTGGTTACCCGTCAGACGAACAAATTTGCCGCTCTTATCTCTCGACATAATACCTACACGGTCAGCATCCGGATCAGTTGCTATAATAAGATCGCTCTTAACTTCTTCAGCAAGTTTTATCCCATACACAAAAGCTTCCGGAAATTCAGGATTCGGATAAGAGATGGTTGGAAAATTGCCGTCAATTACAGCTTGCTCGGGAACAATGTCAATATGTTTTATACCAACACGTCTTAAAACCTCCGGAATAATCTTATATCCTGCACCGTGAAGCGGTGTATACACAATTTCAAGACTGTCAGCCGCTTTGGAAATAACATCAGTATTTACAGCCTCATTAATTACACACTGCATATATTCCTCATCAATAAATGCAGGGATATAGCTTATGAGCCCATTTTTCATTGCCTCTTCAAAGTCTGTATACTTAACATCATCAAAAATATCTGCCGCATTTATAAACTCCGAAACCGTCGCCGCATGATCCGGCGGCAGCTGTGCACCGTCTTCCCAATATGCCTTGTATCCGTTATACTGTTTTGGATTGTGTGAAGCAGTTATATTTATACCAGCAATAGCTCCAAGCCGTCTTACAGCAAATGAAAGCATCGGAGTCGGACGAAGGCTGTCAAATATCATAACTTTAATATTATTAGCCGCCAAAACACTTGCGGCACAGTGTGCAAAAAGTTCGGAATTGTTTCTCGAATCAAAAGCAATTGCAACGCCCCGCTCTGCTTTTCCAACCTTATTTATAAGATCTGCAAAACCCTGTGTAGCGTGAGCAACGGTATATACGTTCATTGCGTTCGTTCCGGCCTTCATTTCACCTCTCAGGCCTGCTGTACCAAACTCCAATGGTTTTATAAAACGAAGCTTGATTTCTTCGTCATCATCTTGTATGCTAACAAGTTCAGCCTTGGTTGCACTGTCAACTTTATCGCATAAAAGCCAACGTTCATAGTTTTCACGATATGTCATTTTTAATGCTCACCTTTCTGTATTATCTTCTCGAAAATATTCCGTTTTACCGGATAAATAAGACTTTCGTCAAATCGGTTTTATTATCAGGAGTCCTTATTTTTAATAATTTCAAGAGCACAAGCAAGTTGATCGGGACAAGAGGTTGCTTTTGGCCCACATTTTATACCCTTGATTCTTTTGATTGCTTCGTCAATATTCATTCCTATAACCAAAGCGGCAACGCCCTGTGTATTTCCGGAGCAACCGCCTACAAATTTTACGTCTTCAATAATATCATTTTCAACAGAAAGCTCAATCGCCCTTGAGCAAGTTCCTTTAGTTGTATAATTCAGCGTCTTTTTCATTTTATGCAAAATCCTTTCCTATTATAACTCACTTACCAATTCTCGCAAATATGTGCGGGTATATTCCCATCGGCTTATACTGCGGAACTGCCAAATCCAAAAACAGAACAAAAGCATCAAGCTTTTTTGAATCTTCTGCATTAATTATTATATCAAATGCAAACTGACTGTCACTGTATGTAAGGGGAATTGAGTCGACCTTGTATGTTGAAAGACCGCATTCTTCCGCCACAAGCAAAATATCTCCAAGCGCCGCTTTTTCGTCGGGGACGAAGCTAAACTCAAAGAAGCAGCTTCCGCCCGACTTTTTATATTCCTCGCCGGGCAAGGCAATAGAACGTCTGAGAAGAACATATCTCGTGGTGACGCTTCCGTCCAGAGCTGTCACATCACAGGAAAATACAGGGTTAAGTTCGTACTTATCAATAAGACGGTAAAAACTTATTAATTTTGCATCTTTTGAACTGTCAAGAGGCAGCATACAAAGATCTGCTCTGCCGTAATAAACTTCCTCACAAACAGAATTGAAGTCAGTCAGATATACAACCGAAGGGTTTTTAAGAAATGAGGAAAATACTCTGAATGCAGTATCTGCATATGCATTCTTAAAGTAAGCAATTTTGACAGCAGCATCAATTTGCGAGCCGCCAAGTAATTGCTCGGAAATATTTATGTGTCTGCCCTCATACTCCATAACCAAAAACTTGCAAACGGTAATCTTGTCCAAAAGTATCTGCACATTGTTTTTAGAACAAAGATATTCAAAAGATACAGCCGATACGTTCTCAGGCAGCGCCGCCCCCGAAAAAAGCCCGTTGAACAATTGTGAATTATCATCTTTACCGGGGACATAGCTTCGTGAAAAAGCCTTCGCAAGTTCATATAGCTGCACAAGTCGTCTTTCGTCGGCGCTTAATGCATCTTTATCAAGCAAATGAATATTATCCCCAATAATCTCTTCCGGTAATTTTGAATAAGGCGCCATTATAGCTTCCTCCCGTCTTTTTGGAAATACCAATTACAAGCACAAGGCTTTTTTAAACAATAAATGCCTGGTATTATAGACCTTCAAGCATTGAAAAGCTGTCTGATAAGAATTCCTGAAGCTCGTCTGCATTAAGCTGTCTTTGAGCAAGAAGTGCAAGAGTATAAATTTGCTTTGCTACTTTTTTTGCTTTATCCTCATCTTTTGAAACAAGCTCATCAAGCTTAGAAATCAATGGGCTTGAAGCATTGATAACAAAACTCATTTCAACCGGGAATGCTCCGCCCATATCATTTCCTGCCATCTTATACATCTTCATCATATCTTCCATACGGCGAGATTGCTCAGAAATGTTTAAAACTGCAGGTATCTTGCGGTTTTTGAGAAGCTCAAAGGTAACTTTCAGCTCTTTATTACCGCTGATTTCACGAAATAGCTCTGCAAGTTTTTCGTTTGCTTCGACACTTCCCTCTTCCTTAAGTGCACCGGCAACATCAGCATCAATTCTGACAAATTTAACTCCCTCGTTATCAGCTTCAACAATAGAGATAAATTGGGTATCAATCATTTTGTCAAGAACAATTACATCTATTCCCTCGGAAACAAACATAGAAATATACTGTGCCTGCATAGTCTTATCAACAGTGTAATATACGGTTTTCTCGTGCTTTTCCTTGGCTTTTTCGAGATATTCCTCAAGAGTTACAAAGCTGTCATTTGTTGTCTTATAAACAATTGCCGATTTAACCCTGTCATAAAACTTGTGATCTCTCATTGAACCGTATTCTACAAAGGTCTTAAGATCTTCCCAAAGCTTTTCGTAATTTTCACGTTCAAGATTAAACATTGAACAAAGCTTATCCGCAACCTTTTTAACTATATGTGCGGAAATCTTTGCTACATATCCGCTATTCTGCAAATAGCTTCTTGAAACGTTCAAGGGAAGCTCAGGGCAGTCAAGTACTCCCTTAAGCATTAACAGATATTCGGGAATAACCTCTTTAATATTATCAGCCACGAACACCTGATTATAATAAAGCTTAACCTGACCTTCAAGATTATCATATTCGTGTGATAAACGTGGGAAATATAATATTCCCTTAAAGTTTAGCGGATAATCCGCATTCAAGTGAATATGGAAAAGAGGTTCTTTATAGTCGGAGAATACTTTCTTATAAAACTCATCATACTCTTCATCAGTACAGTCTGAAGCATTCTTCTGCCATAGAGGATGAGTGTCATTTATGGGAGCAGGCTCGGATTTATTTTCCTCTGCCTTTTCTGAAGACTCGTCATTCTCAGTTTCAAGATAAATTTCAACAGGCATAAACGAACAGTATTTTTGAAGCATTGAACGAATACGGTATTCATCAAGGAACTCCGCCTCATCATCATTTATGTGCATAATAACGTCTGTACCACGCTCGGAGCGCTCAACGTCGGAAGTAAGCTCATATTCGCCAGCCTCGGTGCAAACCCACTTTGTAGCCTTATTCTCGGCGTATGAACGGGTAATAACATCAACTGTATCGCAAACCATAAAGGCAGAGTAAAATCCAAGTCCGAAGTGTCCGATTATACCATCAGCTGAACCTTCCCCTGAAGACTCATATTTTTCGATAAATTCAAGAGCACCCGAAAGCGCAATCTGACAGATATACTTTCTGACTTCGTCCTCGGTCATACCAATACCGTTATCGGAAACAGTAAGAGTTTTTAAAGTCTTGTCTATTTTTACTGTAATTCTATAATTCGGATCATCTATGCTGATTTTTCCAAGAGAACTAAGGCGCTTTAATTTTGTTATTGCATCACAGGCATTGGAAACAATCTCACGAAGAAAAATCTCCTTCTCTGAATAAAGCCATTTTTTAATAATCGGGAATATATGTTCAATTTCAACAGAAATCCCGCCTTTTTGAATATTGTTTGTCTGTTCGGACATTTTTAATCAACCTCTTTACTTTTATTATATCAAAATAATATTTTTCCAGAAGTATTAAATACTCCCTCACTATATATTTTACCTCAAATACACAAACTTGTCAACAACTCTGCAATTAATGTTACAAGTAGTTAAAGTTTGAAAGTATTTTAGATAACAAAGTTTGTACTCTATATCGCACTTATTATAAAACTTTTTATTTCGCAAAAAAATTCAGCTTCACTATTGACAAATTAAAATTAATATGGTATAATATCAAAGTATTCGACCATATGGAGAAGTCGCCTAGTTGGTCGAGGGCGCACGATTGGAAATCGTGTAGGCCTTAACGGGTCTCCAGAGTTCGAATCTCTGCTTCTCCGCCATAAAAAGCACACTTTTGTCTTGTACAATTGTGTGCTTTTTAATTTATTTTGCCTTACAGCACGTGGAATATATTTGGGGATATAGTCATTACTTTTTACATTTTTTAATATGCTGTCATAATGTTACATAAAATTCATATTCCCGAAATATATGAATATTGAAAAAAAGTCAGATTTGTTATAGACTATTTTATGGATAATTTTTAGTTTATATCTCAATAGAAAGCAGGAAACAAAAAATGAAAAAAGCAGTTATGTACGGCGCAGGAAATATCGGCAGAGGTTTTATAGGACAAGTATTCAGCCTTTCCGGATATCAGGTATCTTTCATCGATGTTAATATGACAGTAATTGATGCTTTAAACGCAGAAAACGCTTATCCCCTCCGAATAGTATCAAATGAAGGCGAAACTAATACTGTTGTAAAAAACGTATGCGGTGTAAACGGAAACGATATCGAAGCCGTTTCAAAAGCTATAGCAGAGGCTGATATTATGGCAACTGCTGTCGGCGTAAACATTCTCAAGTTTATTGCCCCCGTACTTGCAAAGGCTTTTACATACCGTTGGGAAAGCGGCAACACCTCTCCCCTTGACATAATTGTCTGCGAAAACAAAATAGAAGCTAACGAATATTTGAAGGCACTCATTGCAGAAAACCTTGATGATAACGGCAAAGCTCTGTTAAATGAAAAAATAGGTTTTGTAGAAGCATCAATCGGAAGAATGGTTCCTATGATGACTCCGGAACAAAAGGCGGAGCACCCGCTCCTTGTGCTTGTTGAGCCATATTGTGAGCTGCCTGTTGATAAGTCTGCATTTAAGAATACAATTCCCGATTTGGTTAATCTTCAGCCTTTCTCACCTTTTGAGTTTTTCATAAAGCGCAAACTATACATTCACAATATGGGACACGCAACTTGTGCTTATCTTGGTTATCTAAAGGGTTGCAAGTATATTTATGAAGCTATTGCTTATGATGACATTAAGTCTACCGTTACAGCAGCAATGTTAGAAAGCGCAGCTGTTCTTTCGAAAGAATATGGGGTTGATTATAAAGAACTTGAAGCTTTTGTATATGACCTTATTTCCAGATTTGGCAACAAAGCACTAGGTGATACAGTACTCCGTGTCGGCGGTGACCCTAAGCGCAAACTTTCCGAGGCAGACCGTTTCTTTGGCGCAATTAAAGACTGTGCTAAAGAAGGGCTTCCTTTTGAGCATATAACCTGCGGTGTTGCAGCTGCAATGCGCTTCTGTCCCGAAACAGACGCAACTGCCCCTGAAATCAAGGCAGAACTTGCCGAGAAAGGCGTTACAAACTTCGTTCTCTCCCGTATAGAAGAACTTGATAATAATCAAAAAGATATTGTTTGCAACCTCATATCTGATACCTACAATAAGCTCGGCTAATACTATATAATTTAATCGTGCATACATAGTTATGTATGCACGATTTTTTCTAATTCATTTAAGCTCTTACAACCTGAAAATGTGACTTGACAAATCTTTAAAATGATGATATAATAATTTATGTTGTATCAATTTCTATTTCCATACGGATAGATATCGAAGTGGTCATAACGGGGCTGACTCGAAATCATGTTGTTTTCTCCAAAAACTGAATATTTTTAACACGGAGAGGTATCGAAGTGGTCATAACGGGGCTGACTCGAAATCAGTTTGCGAGCAATCGCACGAGGGTTCGAATCCCTCTCTCTCCGCCAA
>JAZNAB010000007.1:0-7658 GCA_045586285.1 Candidatus Flemingiibacterium sp.
TGTATTCAGCTCCGGTGTAACAAGAAAGACCGGTAACAATGCAACAATCGCTCAGGCTAAGAGACTTAGAACAAACGTTGATACCGTTTACTACTTCATCAATACTGATGCTACTACTGGCGAAAAGTCCGTATACACTTACGTTGGTTCTGCAGCTAACGGCACTATCGCAGTTACTAATGACACTGTAATCCTTACTGATAAGCTTGGTTACACAGGCGACACTAAGGGCGTTGCAGGCACAGTTATCATCTTTGAAGCTGACCTTGCTAACACCGTTGGATTTGGTAAGATGGAAGTAACTCCTGAATACCGTTTCGTAATGTCCAACTCTAAGATGGATAACTTCACAACAGTATACGGTAGTTAAATCGGTCTTACCGGTACTGCAGCTAATAAGTTATTCTACGCTTACGAGGGCAAGGGCTTTGACCTTGAAAACTTGACTCAGAATACAATCTACTCTCAGTTCAAGATTGACGGTTCCAGAGTTTACCTCACAAACGAAAAGTACATTGTTCAGTTTGATTCTTCTGATACAGCAACTGGCACTGGTTGGTGGGGAACACCTACAGTAGCTTCTGACGGTAAGTACTACGCTCACATGGGTTGGGCTATGAAGTTTACTAACTACGACAGAGTTACTAACTGGTCTGATGCATCTCACCCAGGTTCTCTCCTTAACGATTACGTTGGTACTCATCCTTCCGGATTGAACCTCAATCAGTTCTGGACTGTCGACGGACCTGGTTCATCTGTTCACGCTGAATTTACCGAAGAGGGTTATGTAATAGTTGAACTTCTCACAGATAATTTAGTTCCTGTATACTCTGATGAAGAGCGCATTACTGATGGCGTAATCATCGACGTTGATGATGAAATCAAAGATATCTATGCAATCACTCTTGGTGGTAACCTCGGTGATCATCTCCTCAAGGGTCAGGCTGCAGTAAATGAACTCAACAAGGATACAATTTACCAGCTCTGGTACTGCGAAGACTTCTTAGAAGATGGTGTTGCATTATTCATTTACTACCACAAAGCATCAAAAGCTAGCTAATTTAAGATAACTCTTAAATAAAACTACCCCCCGTTCCAAATGGAACGGGGGGTGCTTTTTGTTTATACACATCTTCGCCTTGAAGTTTTGAGTACGTGTGCGGAGTTTGGGCGTAGCATATATAAACGTCACTCTGACCCGCACACTGCCACCCTTTATGGTGTGGACGGCAACGGTAAAGATTAAAAATTCCCCTCCTACAACCTCACTCATTCCTTAGAGCTTGCGCCGCACCGGGAAAAAGGTGTTGCGCTGTGCTCACGCTCCCTCGGCAACAGAGGTGTTATACTTTGCGACCGCTTTTTTTGACAAAAATGCGCCGCCTTGAAACATCAAGGCGGCGCATAGTTTGTTTTGTGTTTTATAAAATTCTTAGTGCCGAATAATCGGTATCTCCGATAATCGTTTTTATTTGCTCGGGGGTGAGTAAATCTGTTGTAACAGAAAGGCTATTATCGTCTTTGTTTATAATGGTTGCACCGAGAGCCTTGACAACGGCCTCATTTGGTGCTGTACTAAAGCGAATATAAAACTTTGAGGGAAGTTTGCAGGAACACATAATTTCGTCATCGGCTGCTTTTTCCCAGCGGTTATCAACACGGGGGTGATTGATATAGGTTGCAATATCTATTATATCGGAAACCACGGCACTTGCTGTTGGGAGCTTTCCTGCTCCTCTACCGTAGAACATTACGTCGCCTATAGCGTTGCCCTTGACAAGAATACCGTTATATACGTCGTTAATATTGGCAAGAGGGCAGCTGTTTTTAATAACCATCGGCGCAACGTAAGCGGACAGTTTGCCGCCTTCACACACAGCTCTTCCAATCAGTTTTATTGAACCGCCAATCCGTCTTGCATCTTCAACGTTTGCAAGAGTAATATTTCTTATACCCTCTGTAGTAATTCTATCGGGGGGGACAGGCTTACCGAATGCTATTGCGGATAATATTGAAATCTTTCTGCAAGAGTCAATTCCGTCAACGTCTGCAGAGGGATCACGCTCAGCATATCCCTTCTCCTGCGCCTCTGAAAGAGCAGTGTCAAAGGATTTATTCTCGGTAAACATTGCTGTTAAAATATAGTTGGTTGTGCCGTTGAGGATACCAGTAACCTCGCTGATATCGTTTGCATTTAAACAAGAGCCGATAGGATGAATTATAGGTATTCCACCGCCAACACTTGCTTCAAAAAGGTAACGGACATTATTATCAGCGGCAATTTTGAGAAGCTCTGTACCAAAATTGGCAACAACCTCTTTATTGGACGTAACAACACTTTTTCCCGCTTCCATAGCGGCTTTTGAAAACTCATATGCGGGGTGTGATCCGCCCATAAGCTCAGCACAGATTTTAATCTCAGGGTCATTTAAAATAATGTTCACGTCCTGAACAATTTTGTCTCTAAAAGGGCTCTCAGGAAAATCACGCCGGTCTAAAATGTATTTAATATTTATGTCATCGCCAACTCGCTCGGAAATCAAGTGAGCATTCTGAGTCAGCACTTCGGCAGTTCCGCTTCCAACAACGCCAAAGCCGAAAATTGCAACGTTAATCAAAAAATTTCATTCCTTTCGCTGTAAAGGACTTATATAGGATTACCCAATACAAATACCAAAGCTTTATTTTTAAAAATACGATGAATATAGTATACCATATTTATCCTTGCAATGCAATAACTATTTTTAAAAAATTAAATTATGCATCAGGTTAAATGTCTTAAAATAAATTTTGGGATAGAATATACGTCATCAAACGGCGGATAATGCAGATTGCAAAAATCACAAACAGAAGACGATCTCAGTACAGAAGACTCGGTTGAGAAAGTATTAAAGCCTGCTTTGCCGTGATATTTGCCCATACCGCTTTCTCCAACTCCGCCAAAAGCAAGATAAGGATTAGCCGCTTGGAGCATAGTGTCGTTTACGCAACCGCAGCCGAAGCTAATGTTATCAAGCACGGTTTTTCTGACTTCACGGCTGTTTGTAAACAGATAAAGCGCAAAAGGCTTTGGACGTTTGCGAAGTGTGGTAACAACGGAATTTATGTCAGTAAACTCAAATACGGGTAAAATCGGGCCAAAAATTTCTTCGCTCATAAGTTTACTGTCTTTGTTAATCTTTTCCATAAGGGTTAGGGAAATTCTGCCTGTTTTTTCGTTGGCATCTCCGCCCATAAGTATAGTACCGTCGGAAAGATAGTTCTTAAGACGGTCAAAGTGCATACGATTGATTATCTTTGGATAAAAGCTGTTATCGGTAGAATTTGCAGAACAGAATTTGTCGTGATATTCCTTTATATATCCGATAAGCTCATCTTTTACACTGCTTTCTACAAACAGATAGTCGGGCGCAATGCCGGACTGCCCGGAATTGATAATTTTTCCGAATACTATACGGCGAGCCGCAAGTCTGAGATTTGCGGTTTTGTCAACAATGCAAGGGCTTTTTCCGCCAAGCTCAAGTACAACGGGAGTAAGGTGTGTTGCAGCCGCTTTTGCGATGATTCTGGCAACAGCTGTTCCGCCTGTATAGAATACAAGGTCAAACTGTTCCATACGAATAGCCTTAAGTGCTTCAAAACTGTCTGTATATGCGGCAATATATTCCTTGTCAAAGTAACGGTCAATAAGCTCGGAGAGCAATCTTGTTGTGTTTGGAGAATGTTCGGAGAGCTTAAGAATGGTACAGTTGCCTGCGGCGATTGAAGACACAAGCGGAATCATAGCAAGACGGAAAGGATAGTTCCACGGCGAGAAAACCATAACAAGACCTCTCGGGTGGCGGAGCTTAGTGCTTATAGCAGGTAAGAGGTGGAGAGGAGTCGGAACAGGCTTGGGAGAATTCCAATAATTCAAACTGCGAAGTGCGAGGTTAATCTCCTGTTCAACCATACCGATTTCGGTTATATATCCCTCTTTATAAGATTTGCCAAGGTCAGCACGAAGCGCCTCAAGAATTAAACCTTCGTTATCTCTTATCATTATTCTGAGGTTAATAAGAAGCTGACGTCTGAAGGAAATATCAAAGGTTTTTCCCGTAGCAAAGAAATCTCTTTGGGAAGAGATTATGTTATAAAGTTTCGGTGAAATTTCTTTAACACCGGCTTGTTTTGATTTTTTATAAGAACCGGAGGTGTTCATATTAATAACCGTACCGCTGTAATACAGGGCTTCCTTTCTTTTGGGATTGGTATAACATTCAAATAAGTACACTACTACATTATTATTATATACTATCAAGCACCCAAAAAGCAACCCCAATTGAAATATGTTTAAAAAAAGTTTTATATTTCAAAAGAAAAATGCCCGTTGAGAGTATTTTTCCCAACGGGCTGAGGATTTTTTTGCTGTTTAACTGTGTTCTGTTGCGTCGACTGGGGTGTTTGTCATAACTTTCTCACAGTCGCTTATAACTTTTGTTACATTGTCACGGAGCACATAGAACTCACCGTTGCCGTCAACGGTATAATAAGCACGTCTGGTAGAGTAAGGATAGAATTTGTACTCCATAAACTGACCGGCTCTTGTTTCAATATTCAGCGTTAAATAAAGATTTTCTTCTTTAACGTATTCCTGAAGCTCGTCTTTAGTCAAATCTACGGATACGGTGTCACGTATATGGATAGTGAGTAATGTCTTATAGAATTGACGGAAGTTATAGACTTCCGGCTTAAATCCTGTTTCACGCTCGGTTACTATAAGATTTTCTTTTTCACCTTCCAGGTCAAAGACACGTTTTGCTGTTGCACTTGAAAGGGAAATGGTTTTGATTTCATTAATATTCATCATAAATATCGGAGGATCAACCCAATTCATAAGATCGTAATCAAACCAGAAAAGGCTATCGCCGTCTATTTCCGTAATTAAATCGAAAAGCAGTGTATATGCATAATAGTTGCCGTTTTCATTCTTTTGGCTGAATGCAATTTCCTGTTCTATACCCTTGTATTCAAAATGCAGATAATAAGCCGGTTCGGAAAGTCCGTATTCCTCAAGGTCGGTTATATCCGGGGCATATACCAGTGTTGAAATTCCGGTCATCTTTACAAGCGCATCAAGTACGTTAGTATATGCTGTGGCACTTACGGAATAATTGCCGGGGTGTATCATCTTATAGGTGCTTTGCATTGCGGCAGCTTCTTGTGCTTTTGGATCGAGATATGTGATAGCTATTTTTGCTTCGTCATTTTCTAAAAGAACAAAGTTTTCTATTGTAAAATAGTCATTTGTACTTGCCGGAATTGTAAGTGTTGGTGTAATCATATTTTCAAGAGGCATCAACACTGTATTTCCAATAGAAGAATCCAAAACGTATACTGCATTTCTGTCTGCGTGGCGAACATAATGTCCCGAGCCTGACGGAGTTACATCTCCGACGTAAACTGTTTCAGATATTCCATCTCTTGTAGTCAGAGTATAATATGCAGGGTTTTGTTCTTCTGCAAGACCGTATTCGGCGAGATTTTCACAATCCTTTGAAATTCGTTCTTGGACAATTGTATAACCGGTGCTTACAACAAGGCTTGAAAAAAGATCTTTGTCATATGGTGCGGCGGGGTGATCTTTTACAAAGAATTCTTCCTCTTTTGTGTCGTAGTAAAAAGCAAACTCTCCATATTGATTATGAACAAGAATTTCGGCAATTTCGGAGCGCTCATAATGGTCAAAAATCATCAGAGAATCGTTTCTGCCCAGCACCTCTCCCTCAAGAAGCTCAATAGTTTCTTTTGGTTCGTCGTCAGAGCGGTTAACGATTGGCAGTACCACGAAAAAGTACAAGCACAGGGAAAGGGCAACAAGAACTGCCATAATTATTATTGAGCGCAGTTGCTTTTTCATAGAGCCTGTACGACGCTTTGAAGTGTTGTTTTCTTTTGCGGTTGGTTCTGAAAACAAGGTTGAATCGGAATTTTGCCCGTTTTCCATCTTATCGTTCAGATTACTCATACGTGTTTTCTCCTAATCCAAATTACTATTCCAATGCAAAGTATTATAGCGGGTATGACTGCACTGATTGCAACAGTCCAGGATACAGCATCACTTATTGTTATATTAAGAGCGGTTTCTTCAAACACTTTATAATCAATATCAATCGGGACTTGAACTTTACCCATAGAGCGCATCATAAGATAGATGATGTCGCTGTTTCCATAGCTTGATTTTAAGTAATTATCGTCAGTAAAATACTTAGAGCCGATCGCAAAAACATATGCATTATGTGCAGTATTGTCTACGTTTCGTCTTTCACGGCTGATGGTAACGAGAGGAAATCTTCCTTCTTCCACAAGAGTGCCGTCAACGTATTTTTGTGCACCCTTAGAGGTGTAAATGGCTGTTGAAACCTCTCTGCCGTTGGCAGCTTCCCACAGAATATTTATGGGACGTGCATATCGTACAATAACATTTGGCGGTGTACCTACCTTAAGCATATTGCTTACAAAAGAGCCGCCTATAGTATCTTCAAGGGAGTATTCTCCAACAAGGGTGTAGTGAGATGGGTCAAGAGAGCTTGTTGGGTCTTTGATAACCGAGTTGTCAAATGCTATGCCCCATTCCTCAAGAAACGCTTCAAGCTCCGGAAGCTTGTTTGTGTCAGGATCAAGGAATACCATAACATTTCCGAAGCCGTCAAGAAAATCATCTATTTTTTCAATTTCGGATTTTCTTCCTGCCGTAGCTTCCGATATGCCCTCAAAGTCAAATTTAGGATTGGAAATGACGATTAGTCTTCCGTCTTCTTCGATATCGTCTTTTGAAAGGTCGATAGCTTTCAACTCATATCCTGCATCATAGAAAAGCTCGACCATAGATTCGGACAATGTTTCACCGTGATTGCTTGTAACATATGCAATCGGGACTTCGGCTTGGGTACACTGCACCATAGCGGAAATAATCTTTCTTTCACCGTTAAATGCCCACGGAACCGTATCTTCTGGGCTGTCAAAGGTAAACAGTGCACGCAAACTGTATAAGCGGAACTCCGTGCCGCTTTCAACGATAATACTGTCTTCATAAATATTTGATGAGGTTGTGGACTTGTATTTCGCAACTGCGGTCGGATTTTTTTCTGTGTCGATATAGTCGTATGTAATGTTGTCGTAGGAACTTGCTATTTGCTTTACAAGCTCAAATGCCATTTTTGAGTATGGATTACCCTCAAGCGTGTCAAAGGGAGCACAGAAATGAACTACAATTTCTTTTTCCGGATCAATAGTATCAAGTAACTCTCTTCCGGCATCTGAAAGCTCATACAGCTTGTCCTCGGTTAAGTCAATGTACCAGTTGTTTTTGTATGCAAGGGCAGAGAAAATCACGTTCACAATAACAATAGCGGCTATTACAAAAACAGTAATTCCTATAGCGATAGACCCATATTTTAATTTTTTCATATGAGCCGGTTTAATAAATTTCATAGTGTTTTACCTTCCTTTCCGTTATAAGCTCAAGACCAGCGGCGCTTTTCGTAAATGCGCACGGTAAGGAACATAAAGATGAAGCAAATGGATAAATAATAGAGAAGAGAAGCAAGATCAAGAATTCCATATCCGAAATTGCCAAAGTGGCTGAATACGGAAATCCAACTTAAAATTACTCTTAT
>JAZNAB010000008.1:0-4316 GCA_045586285.1 Candidatus Flemingiibacterium sp.
TGTGCCGTTTTTTGTACATAACTTGCTAAAATTTACTATTGTGCATTGAATTTGGTATTTTGATATTGTATTATATAAATGGTAATAATATTTTTATATATAAAAATTAAAGGTGGAAAAAATTATGTACTTTGAACCTCAGTTATGGGAAAAAGGAAAGAGAGTCTGTATTTCAGATAAGGCTATAATTGAAGGAGCTTTCGGCTTTGGTTTGGAAACTCTTGAAAAAACAGTAAAAGAGTACGGTACAGCGGAGGGAACTATCACCAAAATCACCGCTATTAATAAAGTTCCCGAAGGAACAACAATAAATATTGGTGATGAAGGCTACGTAATAATCATAAATGAAAGTGAAGCAATTCTTTACTACGTCAGTGAGCGCTCACATGTTTATGGTGCAGTTACTTTTGAACAGATGTGCGTTTCAGGTGAACTCTGTGAATGTCGTCTTGAAGATGCTCCTGACTGTGCATTCAGAGGTTACAGAGGAATGCTTCCGGGACGTGCAGATTTTGAAAATTTTAAAGCATTTGTAGATTCTCTTGCTTATTTCAAGTATAATTATATATTTTTAGAAGTTGGCGGTGCAATGGAATATAAACGTCACCCCGAAATTAACGAAACCTGGCAGAAATTTGCTGCATATTGCCGTGAGAAAACAGGAAGAACAAGAGAAATTAACTTTTCGGGTTCACACCCAAAAAATGCAATTCACTGTGATAATGGCGACGGAGATATTTTAACTCAAAATGAGGTTCGTGAAATTATTGCATATTGCAGAAGCCGGGGATTAGAAGTGTTTCCTGAAGTGCCGCTTCTGGCACATACTGATTATATTTGTCACGCTCATCCTGAAATAGCCGAGCGAAATGATGATCCATATCCGAATGCTTATTGTCCAAACCATCCTAATACATATCCGATAGTTTTTGATATTCTTGAGGAAGTTATAGAGGTTTTTAAACCTAAATTTGTTCATATCGGGCACGATGAGCTTTATGATATTGGACTTTGCGATAGATGTAAAGATAAAAAGCCTTATGAAATATTTGCTGAACATATTATTAAAATACACGATTTCCTTGCAAAAAAAAGTGTCGGTACAATGATGTGGGGAGATAGACTTCAGCCTGTAGTTTTAAAAAACGGTCGTGCTATTGGTGGATCCGGAATGGATTATTTAAGCGATGTAAATGGCAAAAGACGTTATTCTCCGCCTCTTTTTTGGGCACAAGGTATGCTTCCTAAGGATATAATAATGGTCAATTGGTTTCACGGTTACGGAATTCAATATGATTATGTGTTCCATACACATAAATACCCAGCCATCTTCGGAAATATGAACTGCAGCGGTATTGAGCATTGGAGAGAACGTAAGGAACTTGGAACAAATGGTGGATTTCTTTCCAATTGGGGTTCTTATGCTTATGAATATATGCAAAGAAATCTTCAAATCTTTAATATTATTTTTAATTCTTATGTTCTTTGGAGCACAAAGTATGATAATGATATGAAAGATTACGTTTATGTAAAAACTACAGAGGAAGCATTAAATTACCATTTCGGAAAAATGGGCAATGGTAAATTTATTGGCGTTGTACATTCTACAGCCAAAAGATTCAATTACAGAAGTTTCCTTGACGGTAATTTTATCGATAATGAAAAATACCATATGGGTAAATATGTTCTTACATACGATGACGGTTCAACTGCTGAATTTGATGTAAAGTACGGATACAATATTCTTTGTGATAAAACTCCTGTCAATAATGTTGATAAGAATATTGCAGAGGAGCTTGTAGATGCAGAAAGTTTTGTTCCAAGTGAAGTATGTTCAACTGCTATAGCACTTAGAATGTTTGGCAAGACTTGCTTTAAAACGTTTTTTGAGAATCCTCATCCTGAAAAGAAGATTGCAAAATTTATTTATGTTTCAGAGTGTGACACACCCGTTGATCTTATATCATACGAGAGAATATAACAAAAACGGAGGTTAAAACCTCCGCTTTTTGCTATTGATTTGATTGACAAACTGAAATTGGTCAGTTTTCCCAAAACACTTCATTGATACTTGCAAACTCATCTGTCTTGATTTCAAAATCTGTTGTATTAATATTTATAGGGATTATGATAATATTATCATTGTCAATGTTATATGATGATAGAATAGTTTTCATTTGTTCAACGGTTGCACCTTTATTGGCTAATGCTGATATTTCTTCAAAAGTCTTATTTCTGTTTGTTCCCATCATAGCTCCGCACAGATATTCGCCATTATCGTTCTGCCATAAGTAGATCTCGATGCCTTTGAATGTGTCAAGATTATAGTATTCGGGAAACTTTGTTTGTAAATTTTTCGTTGTATTGTTGCATCCCACTATACTGAATACACAAACTAATATCAAAATCAATTCTAACAACTTTTTCATATGAATAACCTACTTTTCAACTTTCAGTTTGTCGGTCTGCTAGCTTAACCTACCAATTCCATTATACAATATATTTATGAATAATTCAAGGTTTAGGAGCAGGACGAACACTCTTTTGTAAAATCAAGATGCTTTGTTCATCAGCGCAATAGGTTAAAAAGGTTTTTTATCTTATTTACTTGACAAAAATGCTTTATTGTAGTATAATATATCTAACTTTATATATAGAATGAGGTGAAATTTATAATGGATGGCGGAGGCCATACGACCCCTCCTTTATGTACTGGAAATTATAGCATAACAGCATTTGAAATTTCCGTTTGGGTTACTTTGGAGCGAAATATACCGCTTCGTGAATGATTTATTTATCATTGAAAAAGTAACACAAAAAATGTATAATATTGGAGGTTTAATTTGGACAGCAATTTATGGTTTATGCTTATATTTCAACTTCTGTTGATTTCACTTAACGCTTTTTTTGCGTGTGCTGAAATTGCAGTTATAAGCGTGAGCGCAGGTAAGCTAGAAAAACTTGCCGATGATGGTAATAAACGTGCAAAAATATTACTTAAATTAACACAAGCTCCTGCTAAGTTTTTATCTACTATTCAAGTCGGAATAACTCTTGCAGGTTTTATCGGAAGTGCATTTGCAGCAGATAATTTCTCCGATCCGCTTGTTTCGTGGTTAATTGATATTGGTATAAAGATTCCGATAAAAACTCTTGACGCTATTTCTGTTGTTATTATTACACTTATTCTTTCGTATTTTACTCTTGTTTTTGGAGAACTTGTTCCTAAGCGTGTTGCTATGAGAAATTCAGAGAAAATCGCCCTTGGTCTTGCCGGATTTGTTTCTGCTTTGGCAGCGCTGTTTGCGCCGATTGTATGGCTTTTAACTGTTTCTACCAACGGCGTGTTAAGGTTGATTGGAATTGACCCAAATCAAGAAGATGAGGACGTTAGTGAAGATGATATTCGTGTTCTAGTTGATACTGGAGCTAAGAATGGCGTTATAGACTCAGCCGAGCGAGATTTTATTGAGAATGTTTTTGAATTTGATGATTTAACTGCAGGCGAAGTAGCAACACACAGAACTGATGTTACAATGCTTTGGCTTGATGAAACTGAAGAAGAGTGGAATAAAATAATTCACGAAAAATGTCATATGTTCTATCCTGTATGTAACGAAAGCGTAGACGATGTTGTTGGGGTTTTATATTTGAAGGATTACTTCAGACTTGGCGACATCAATCGTGAAAACGTAATGCAAAATGCTGTTAAGACTCCTTATTTTGTTCCGGAGAGTGTTAAAGCCGATGTGCTTTTTCGAAATATGAAAGAAGGCGGCAAAAGCTTTGCGGTTGTAATTGATGAATATGGTGGAATGCGTGGCATTGTTACTATGAATGACCTTATTACAAGACTTGTCGGTAATCTTGGTGATGAAACTGTTGATGAGAATGAAGTTGTTGCGGAAATTTCCAAAATTGATGAAAACAAATGGAAATTGAAGGGAAATGTATCTCTTGATGAAATAGCTGAAGCTCTTAACATTGATTTGCCGGTAGATGATTACGAAACATTTTCAGGTATGGTATTTTCCGAAATCGGAAGTATTCCGGACGACGGAGAACAGCCGGAAATTGAGGCGTTTGGATTAAAGATTAGTGTCTTGAGTCTTATAGATCATCAAATTGAGGAAGCTGAAATTACTATACTTCAATCTGAAGACATATCTGAATCTAATGAAGAAAAAGAACAATAAAATAAAAGTAAAAGTGACTGTCAGTAATGACAGTCACTTTTTTTGATACTATAAAGGAGAAAATAAGTATCAATAATATTTCTACTAAATTTTTACACATTAATTATCCACAATATAATG
>JAZNAB010000009.1:0-11658 GCA_045586285.1 Candidatus Flemingiibacterium sp.
GTATAAGCGTTGTCGAAAGCGCCGTTTGATACTATTGGATTTAAGAGAATGTCACCAATAACATCAAGTACGTCATTTAACAAGTTTTCACCGTTTATGGTGTACTGTGAGTTAAGCATATTTGCATAAAGGCCGAATATCTGCTTGTCACCTTTTTTTGCGTTGGTGCCGGTTATACTTGATGCATAGAGGTAATCGAGCTTTTTATTTATCTCTGCCATATTCGGATAGCTTTTTGAACCTCTCATTAAAACTGAAGGAATAATTGCATTTTTGCTTATGCTGCTTTTTTCGAGAGGAGCAACAAAGTTGATTGACAAAAAACCGGTTTTGAACTTATCTGTTTCAAGATAATTAAGGTTTATGCCGTCGGAAATTTGCTTTTTTATCAGACTCATATTTATGACCGCTGCTTTTTGCTGATTTTGAATTCAAAATTCGCAAAATGCTTCCTTTCTTAATATGCAAGTGCTAAGATGCCAATTGCATCAAAGATTTTTCTCTACATTTATTATACACCCGATCAAAACCAAAAGCAACCGGGAATGTATAAGTTTTCAAAAATGTTACGACTTAATTTTTGAATTCTATATGGAGAACCTTACCGTTAATTTTCTTAAGGTTTTCCGGCCTGTTTTCAGACGGCATAAAATCAAGCAGCTCATCTTTTATGTAAAGCAAGAGCTCTGCATTGGGGATCTTGACAGTTGATTTTATATACGGCCCGTTTGTTCCGAAAATAACGTAATCGGCTTCTGATACAAAATCAAGTGCGTATTCGTTTTCCCAAAGAGAAGCGCCTACATATGCAAGAACGGTGTCATTGTGATTAAGTTTTATGGAAAGAAGCGGGTGAACTGAACGGCTTATGGTTGTCCTTTTTGGCATTTTAATTTCAAAATCACCGAATTTGCCGTTGAATTCACCGTCTTGCGAATATAGAACAAGCTTTGTTCCGTATTCCGTTGCAAGTTTATATAAGTCATCTATTATATATTCTTCATCTTTGTCGGAAGCTGACGGAACAACGATAGTGCCTACGGTGCATTTTAAGAATAAAGCTCTTACCGAATTTATATGTTTTCTGTGCAGATGAGTCAGCATAAGTGTGTCAATTTCTGTTAAGTAATGGCCTTCAAGCTCATACCTTGCAAGATACATAGCGGTTGATGAGCCTTCCGAAAAATCAATAAGCATTGCTTTTCTTTTTGAAACAATGAGAAGTGCATCGTTTGAGCCGGAATTAATATAATCAACAGTTGCGGTATCCATATGTGTGATGTTATAAATCATAACACAGCCCGAAAACAATATAACGGTAGAAATAAAAACAAAACCCGCATAGAGCCAGCTTTTTACGTTTTTGAGCATCATAATCAAAATAGCTGCAGCACAGCCTATAATAATGAAAACTGTAAAAGGGTATAAAAGTGAAACTGTCGGGCAGATGTTAGCAAGTTTTTCGGAAATTCTTTCGCATATCTTTGATACAAACATAATTATCGGAGATAATACCGACGCCAATAAACTAAGATCTATCATAGAAAATAGGGCAAAGGGTACAAGCAGTGTCAAAAGTATCTCAAACGGAAAAGAAAGAATCAGAGTTGCGGGAATTGCCAGAGGAGCTATTTCCCCGAAATAAAGCCATTGAAGCGGTAAAACAAAAAGAGTTGCGCCTATAGAAGCAACAACAGAAGTTATAATATAATTCAAAATTTTCAGAGAACTTAAGTGCTCCGGGAGATCATAAATCATCAACACTACGCCGAGAGTTGAAAAGAAGGAAAGCTGAAGGCTTACGTTAAATAGAATTGACGGATTGAAAAGTGCCATAAGCGAAACCGATACAAAAAGCGATGTTACTCTGTCGCTTTTATAGTAGATTATTCTGCCTATATAACAAATAAGCAGCATCAAACAGGCCCTTACAACCGGTGCGAGAAATCCTGTCAATGCTGTGTAAAATATAATAATTCCTGATAAAATTAGATATCTTGCCAATCGTTTGATATGAAGCTTTCCCAAAAGGAACTCACATATTCCTGCAATTATCGTAAGATGTGTGCCGCTGAGAGCCAACAAGTGAACAATACCGATATTCTTAAAATCTCTGTAACTTTTGTCAAGCTCTGAGCGGTTGCCAAGAAGCAGTGCACTTGATAATTTGGCGCTGTCTTTATCGAGGTATAATGCCATCTTGGAAGAAATGAGTTCACGGTATTCATAAAGCCGTGTATTCATATTAGTTATAATATCCAAAACTGATATATCTCCGTCAGCTTTTGCGGAGAATACATTTCCGTTAGCAACCATACCAACCCAAGCAACCTCGGAGTATTCATAAAAGTCCTCAGGCGGCATAAAAGCAACGTCTGCTTCTATAATTGTTCCGATTTCAAGCGATAGACCTGTTTCGGTGTAGATAAGACCGGTTGCCGAAGCTTTTTCTCCGTTAAGCTCATAAAGTTTAACTTTATAAACAGCATTATATGAGCTTTCACTTGAAATTCCTGTTATTATTCCTTTGATTCTGCCGTCGCCGGCATCGTGATATCTTGCGGCGTAAATGTCGTAATATGCATAGCTTAAAATAGAGAAGATTATGATAGCAGCTGAGCAAAGTGCCGTAAAGGCGGGGGAAGGAAGCGTACATATTTCCCGAATTCCCAAACGTTTTATAATGAGTGTTATAACAGGTGTTAAAATACAAACCGAAAACACCAGAATAGCCTTTATTATTCCAGGCAGAAAGGCACATATCATTCCAACAGAAAGGGCAATTGCTAAAATAAGTGTCAATGGCCTTCTTTTGAAGAAATTCATTCTATGCCCCCTTTTTTGAAAACAAATCTTTTTTAATTTAATTCAATTATATATTCAAACGCAATAAAAGTCAAGGGATAACAAAAAAATACAAACAAAAAATCAAAAAACTCTTGACAATGTAAAATGAGTGTGATATAATGTACGGGTAAACAACAAAGAAGAACTCTCCGTTCTCACCGCCTCAGCTTGATGACAGCGGTTAATATTGACTGAAAAAATAACATCCTTAGTGTTTTTTTGCGTCGTGCGGAGAAGATTCTTCGCACGATTTTTATTGTTTTTGGAGGTGTCACCCATTAGCACAAAAGAACTGCAAATCAACGAGGAAATTAAAGTTAAGGAAGTTAGAATTATCGGAGATGAGGGAGAGCAGATTGGTATTTTAGAAACTGCTAAAGCGCTTGAACTTGCTTACGAAAAAGACCTTGACCTAGTTCTTATCGCTCCCACGGCAGAGCCGCCTGTTTGTCGTATTATGGATTACGGCAAATACCGCTTTGAACGTGACAAGAGAGAAAAAGAAGCAAAGAAAAAGCAAACTGTTGTTGAAGTCAAGGAAATTCAGCTTTCCTGCCGTATCGACACACACGATTTTGAAACCAAGGTAAAGCACGCTCACCGTTTTATCGGCGACGGCAACAAGGTAAGAGTTGTTGTAAAATTCAAGGGACGTGAAATGAGTCACCTTGATATCGGACGTGAAATGCTTGAAAAATTTGAGCAGGCTTGTTCCGATGTTGGTACAGTAGACAAACGCCCTGCACTTGAAGGACGCTTTATGAGTATGATTATCACACCCATCAAGGCAGCGAAGTAATTGTTGTTTTGCCGTGATTTTTGGTTTTAGGTTCACCGACAGCCAATATCGGCACATAAATTCAAGACGAACAAATTTAGAAAAGGAGTAAACTAAAATGGCAAAAATAAAGACTCACAAGGCTACAGCCAAGAGATTTTCTCTCACAAAGAGCGGAAAGGTTAAGCTAAATCACACAAATCGCCGTCATAAGCTCGGTCTTAAGACTGCAAAGAGAAAAAGACAGCTTCGTAAGACAGGCTATCTCAGCACATCAATGGCACCCACCATTGCATCTCTCATTCACAAATAATAGACTAAAAGCAGAATATATTGGAGGATAATGTAAAATGGCAAGAGTTAAAGGCGCGATGATGACTCGCAAGAGAAGAAATAAAATGCTCAAGCTGGCTAAGGGCTACTGGGGTGCAAAATCAAAGCACTTCAAGATGGCTAAACAGCAGGTAATGAAGAGCGGCAACTACGCTTTCGCAGGAAGAAAGATGAAGAAGAGAGATTTCCGTTCTCTCTGGATTACAAGAATTTCCGCACAGGCTAAAGTTTGCGGAATGAACTATTCCACCCTTATGCACGGTCTTAAGGTTGCAGGTATCGACCTTAACCGCAAGATGCTTGCTGAAATCGCAGTTTCCGATAAAGAGGCGTTTGCTGCAATCGCAGAGCAGGCTAAAGCAGCTCTCGCAAAATAAGTTTTAAAAACTTGAAAACAAAAACCGGCTCAGTGTCGGTTTTTATTTTTTAATATGTCCTTGTACGCCGTATAAACGGCAAGAAATGATTTCCCAAATGGTTTTCACGGCTTTTTTTCACAAAACACGAAGATTTGTTCCGTAAACCAGCCCAAATTTCCCGGAAAGGAAGGGGTAATTTTATGGCAATATTTTCAACCGAGAATATTACAGGCAGACAAAACAGCCTTATTGTGCGTCTGTCCAAGATCTCGGACAAAAAATATCGTGATGCGGAAAATATGTTCCGTATTGACGGTATTAAGCTTTTTTCCGAAGCTGTAAAAAGCTCAATGAAAATTAAATATATTTTTATAGCACTCTCAAGGGCTGAGGCTATAAAAAAGCAGCTTGAGTCTGAGCTTATAATGGCTGACGGAGTAATAACATTTGTATCAGATGAGGTTCTTGCTAAACTTACCGATGAGGCAGCACCTCAAGGGATTGTTGCGTTTGCAGAAAAGTTTGCAACTGTAAGGGAAGCTATACCGGAAAGTAAGCCGTTTAATTCCCTGTATCTGTCGGAAATACGTGATCCGGGAAATCTCGGCACAATGATCAGAACCGCATATGCTTTTGGTGTTAACAGAATTTTCATCAGGCGTGACTGCGCCGATATTTATTCGCCAAAGGTAATACGGGCATCTATGGGTACGGTTTTCAGACAAGTTATAGAAATTACAGATAATGATGAGCTGTTGTGCGAGAAAGTCCACGGCTCAAACTGTAAGCTTTATGCTGCGGCTCTTGACAGAGATGCAAAAAAACTCGGCAGCTTTAATCTTGGTGAACGTGTCTGCATATGTGTCGGTAACGAAGGGCACGGCCTAACGGAAGAGCTTATTTCAAAGTGCGATAATACTGTTTTTATTCCTATGAAGGAAGGCTGTGAATCCTTGAATGTTGCATCTGCCGCAACAGTGCTTATTTGGGAAATGTGCCGGAAATCTTTTCTTAAGTGAACGGCTTTAAGAAAGGGAGCTGTATATATTAATTATGAAGACTCTTTATACTAATGCAAATGTATATAATACCGGTGAGCGCCGTTTTGAACTTTCAAGCATCGCTGTGGAAAACGGAAAATTTGCCTCAATCGATAATACAGATCAAATTATAGACTGCGGCGGAGCATATATAATGCCCGGGCTTGTTGATGCTCATACTCACGGCAGAATAGGCTATGCCGCAAACAATGCAACGCCAGATGAGTTTATTGAGCTTTCACGTTCATATGCAAAAACGGGAACTACCTCATATATGCCTACTTTGTCAAGTGTTTCGGTCGAAGCAATAGAGGGCGCTATTGGCAATATTTCCAAAGCGATGGAAATACAAAACGATTTTACTGACGGAGCTAATATCCTCGGCGTTCATTTTGAAGGCCGGTATTTGAATAAAAATCGCAGGGGAGCGCACGACGTTAAAATGCTTTCTAATCCCTCTGCAGAAGAAATAGAAAAATTTGTAAACCGTGCGAGAGGGGAAAATTTCCCCATTGAACGCTTTCACGTGATTTGTGCCCCGGAGCTTGAAGGAGCAGAAGGCTTTATTAAAAAAGCCGTTTCTATGGGAGCTACGGTCAGCATCGGGCATAGTGCAGCAACCTTTGACGAATGTAAAAAAGGTGTTGAATGGGGAGCTAGGTCATTCACTCATTTGTATAATGCAATGAGTCCCTTGACTCATCGTGAGGCGGGCTGTGTAGGTGCGGCAATGACATTTACAAACACTTATGCCGAAATGGTAACCGACGGATACCATGTAAGTCCGGAGGTTGTGAAAATTACAAGTAAAATTATAGAGCTTTCAAGGCTTGTTCTTATTACCGACTCGGTAATTCCTGCAGGACTTCCTGCAGGAGAATATCCAGAGCTTGACGGAGGAACTGTATATACAGACGGTAAAATCTGCAAACAGCCCGACGGCACTATAAGCGGAAGCGTAATCGATTTGTTTACAGGGCTTTGGAATTTCGTAAACTTTACGGGAATATCCCTTGAAGATGCAATTCCCTGTGCTACAATAAATCCTGCCAGAATGATTAAGGCTGATGATATTATAGGCTCAATCGAGCTCGGCAAATATGCTGACTTTATAGTGTTGAGCGACGATAAAAAAGCAGTTAAATCCGTATATGTAAGAGGGAACAAAATATAAAATTCGGAGGTAAAATATATGTGTAACAAAAGTGAGCATAATAAAGAAAAATTTTATATAACAACTGCCATTGCTTATGCATCTCGTAAACCGCATATTGGCAATACCTATGAGGTTATTATGACTGATGCTGTAGCCCGCAGAAAGCGTCAGGAAGGCTGTGATGTTTTCTTTATGACGGGAACTGATGAGCACGGTATGAAGATTGAGGCACTTGCAAAGGAAGCCGGTATATCTCCAAAAGAATATGTTGACGGCGTTGCAGGCGAAATCAAGGATATTTGGGAGCTTGTTGGCTCATCTCACGATAAATTTATCCGTACTACTGATGATTATCACGAAGAAACAGTACAAAAGGTTTTTCGGAAGCTTTATGAGCAGGGAGATATATATAAAGGCTCATATGAGGGCTGGTATTGTGTGCCTTGCGAATCCTTTTTTACCGAAACTCAGGTCGTTGACGGCAAGTGCCCCGACTGCGGCCGCCCTGTAGAAAAAGCCAATGAAGAGGCTTATTTCTTCAAGATGAGCAAATATCAGGATAAGCTTTTACAGTATATCGAGGAGCACCCCGATTTTATTGAGCCGGAGCTTCGCAAAAAGGAAATGGTAAATAATTTTATTAAGGCTGGGCTTCAGGACCTTTGCGTTTCCCGTTCTTCATTCAAATGGGGTATACCCGTTGACTTTGATGACAAGCACGTTATTTACGTTTGGATTGATGCGCTCTTTAATTATGCGACCGGTATAGGTCTTAGACTTGATGATAACGGCAATATTATTGAAAATGAAGAATTTAAAAAGTGGTGGCCTTGCGATGTTCACGTTATCGGTAAGGATATTATGCGTTTCCACTCAATATATTGGACAATTTTCTTAATGGCGCTTGGACTTCCGCTTCCCAAGAAAATCTTCGGTCACCCTTGGTTTAATTTCGGTGCTGACAAGATGAGCAAGTCAAAGGGTAATGTTATTTATGCCGATGACCTTGTTAAGCGCTTTGGTGTTGACGGAGTGCGTCATTACTGTCTTTCCGAAATGCCTTATGCTTCTGACGGAAGCATTACCTATGATGCGCTTATCTCAAGATATAATGCTGACCTTGCAAACAATCTCGGCAATCTTGTAAACCGTACGATTGCTATGACACACAAGTATTTCGGCGGAGTAATTCAAGCTTCTGACACTAAACAAGAGCTTGACGGTGAACTTTATGCTGCTTGTAAAGAGGCAACTTCCACCGTTGCAGAAGCTATGAGCAGTTTTCATATTGCAGATGCTTCCGATGCTATTTTTGCACTTTTCAGACGTGCAAATAAATACATTGATGAAACGGCGCCGTGGGTACTTGCAAAAGACGAGGCTTCAAAGGCTCGGCTTGGTACAGTTTTATATAATCTTCTCGAAACTATCCGTGTCGGTGCGGTGCTTCTTGAACCGTTTATGCCAAGCACATCTAAGGCTATACTTGATATGCTTGCAACAGATGAAAGAAGTCTTGCTTCTATCGAATGTTTTGGCGCACTTAAGGTCGGCGTGTCGGTCGGTGAAGCAAAGCCCTTGTTTGCTCGTATTGATGAAGAAAAAATGCTTGCCGAAATCGAAGCTGAAAGAGAAGCGGCAATGAAAGCGGCAAAAGCTGCCGAAAAGCCGGAAGGCTGTGCAATCATCGGTATTGACGATTTTATGAAGGTTGAGCTTCGTACTGCAAAAGTAATCGCTTGCGAGCCTGTTAAAAAAGCTAAGAAGCTTCTCTGCTTACAGCTTGATCTCGGATACGAAAAACGTCAGGTCGTTTCGGGAATCGCAATGTTCTATAAACCCGAAGATCTTATTGGTAAAAAGCTTATTGTTGTTGCAAATTTAGCTCCCGCAAAGCTTTGCGGAGTTGAAAGCAATGGTATGATTTTAGCATCTGGTGAAGATGACGTGAGGGTTGTATTCCTTGACGGAGAAACACCTCTCGGTCAGCGTGTAAGATAATGAGCTTTGAATATATACCAAGCAGCCGTTACAGGCTGTTTGATACTCACGCACACTATAACGATAAACGATTTGATACAGAGGCTGAGGGCGGCAGAGATGCCGTCCTTGAGTCCTTGCTTTCTGGCAACGTCAAATACATTTTGAATGCGGGGACTAATATTGAAAGCTCAAAAGAGTGTATCGCTCTTGCCGAGAAATATCCCGGGTTATTTGCTTCAGCGGGTATACATCCCGGCGATATAAACGAGGGCGATGATATTAATGGTGTAATTGATGAGCTTTGTACACTGTTAAAACACCCGAAAGTAAAAGCTATCGGTGAAATCGGACTTGATTATCATTATGATGAGCCTTCACGTGAGGTGCAGAAGTTATGGTTTGCAAGACAGCTTGAACTTGCAGAAACGGCGAAAAAACCTGTAATAATTCACGACCGTGAAGCTCACGGCGACGTTATGGATATGCTTGGGCAAACACCGTCGGTTACAGGGGTTTTTCATAGCTTTTCGGCAAGCTCAGAAATTGCAAGACAGCTTGTTAATAAAGGTTGGTACATTTCTTTTTCGGGAGTAATTACCTTTAAAAATGCAACAAAACTTGCAGAAATTGTTCCATCGATTCCCCTTGATAGAGTTTTGATTGAAACAGATGCGCCCTATCTTGCACCTGTTCCATACAGAAGTAAGCTTAATCATTCCGGGCTTATGGAGTATACCGCAAAAAGAGCGGCTGAACTCTATAATATAAGCGAAGAGGAATTTTGCCATCACGCCTATGAGAACGCTTTGCGTTTCTTTGAAATTAAGGAATAAAATAAAGGCTGCAGCACTTTTGGTGCTGCAGCCAATTTTTAGTTATTGAAATTGTTTTCAAATTCTGATGAGTCTGTGTCCTCGGCGGTATTTGTCGGGACATATTCTCTGAGTGTTACTGTTACGTCGTGGTATTTTCCTTGACGGACAACCTTAATGGTTATTTCGTCACCTACGCTGCAGTCCTTTAAAATTGATTTAAGGTCATCGCTATAGGTTACTTCTTCACCGTTGATGGCAACTATTCTGTCACCCTGCTTGAGTGCATCGGTGTATTTTGATTCAGCAACGTACAGACCGAGAGAACGAACATTATAAAACATTGCATCGTAAGCATTTGTTATATCTACATATTTTATGCCGATCATAACCTTGCCTCGCACATAACCGTAGTTAATAAGCTCGTTGGCAACTTTTTCTACGGTGTTAATCGGTATAGCAAATCCAATACCCTCAACAGATGTTCCCGAAGATGTGCTTGTGGATTTTGCATTGACAATTCCGATAAGCTCTCCGTAAAGGTTAAACAGACCGCCGCCGGAGTTGCCGGGGTTAACTGCTGCGTTTGTTTGGATAAGCGTCATTTCTGTTCCGTCAATTTCCACAGCTCTTGAAAGAGCGCTGACAATTCCGTTTGTAACAGTTCCGCCAAGCTCTCCGAGGGGATTGCCTACCGCTATTACTTCTTCGCCGACGCCTAAATTGTCGCTGTTTCCGAGAAGCGCAAAAGCAAGACCGGAAGCTTCAATTTTTATGATTGCGATATCTGAGTCAGCGTCATTCCCTAGAAGCTTTGCTTTATACTTTGTGCCGTCTTTTAATGTGACTGTGATAGTGTTTGCACCTGAAATTACGTGGTTGTTTGTTACTATTATTCCGTCTTCGCTTATTACAACGCCGCTGCCTGCTCCGGATTTAACATAACTGCCACCCCAAAATACTGAGTCTGTTGAAATTGTTTCTGTGGTTATTTCAACAACTGTGTGTGCAACGGCATCGGAAACCTGTTTGTATGTTCCAACAACTCTGTCCTCGTCGGTTTCATATGATTTGAATACAACTGACGGGGCGGAAGGATCTCTGTTAATAAAGTTGTTATCATAGCCTGTGCCTAAATACTTATTTGCAATAAAAGTACCTGCTGCCGCCGCTATTCCCGATAAAACAACGCAGGTGATTATCAAGGTAATCGCTGTGCCTATACCAAGACGTGCCTTGGGGGAAGCTTTGGCTTTTTTATAATTTTGCGGCTTGTTTATATAAACTGTTTGCCTTGGTATTTGCGGGGAAGCTGTATTTGCCTGTGCATAGCTTGGAGTTTCGTTTTGGTACTGCGGAGCTTCGTTTTTCTCACCTGGATTTGATGTTTCATTTACTTGAAGTGTCGGTTCTGCAGGCTGGGGGGCAGCTTGATTGCTGTCAACTTGGTTTGTGTTTTGGCTATTTTGAAATTGTTCGTTGTTTTGTTCGTTATTCATATTCATAACCATCCTTTCTGCTCTTTTTGGAGCTTTATAAGAGAGATTGAATTTTATTCAAACTTTTTTATTTGTATTTTTTCTTTTTGATTACGATATTATTATAAAACCCTAATGTGACGGTTGTATGAAGTCGCAAGGATTTTTTGATGAAAATATTTTTTAATGTATGAAGATACTATTGAAAAAATAACAAAAATATGTTATTATATATTATGTTATATAATTTTAAAAACTAATACCGATTTTGGAGATTGCTATGAAAAACTGTTTTTATCCTGCTGATATTCTTTTGCCGGAATTTGCAAATGATTCCGAAAAAATGACAATATGGTCTTCCATTGCCTGCGACCAATATACTTCTGAGCCTGAATACTGGGCAAAAGCCGAAAAAGTAGCTGACGGAAAGCCAAGCACCTTACATATAACTCTTCCCGAAAACTATCTTTTTGATGCAGAGGCGAGAATTCCTGTTATCAATAATAATATGAAAATTTATATTGAAAATGTACTGAAAAATTATTCATCTTCGATGATTTATCTTGAAAGAACACAGAAAAACGGCAAAATCCGCCGAGGACTTGTCGGAACTATTGACCTTGAATGTTATGATTATACAAAGGGAGCTGAATCTTTGGTCAGAGCTACCGAAGGTACGGTGCTTGAACGCATTCCGCCTCGTGTGAAAATCAGAGAGGGAGCGCCGATTGAACTTCCTCACATTATGATCTTGATTGATGATCCGGAATGTACGGTTATAGAGCCGCTTATTAAAAATTCTGAGGCTTATGAAAGGGCATATGATTTTGACCTTATGCTTGGCGGCGGTCACGCACTTGGCAGATTTTTAC
>JAZNAB010000010.1:0-4265 GCA_045586285.1 Candidatus Flemingiibacterium sp.
CTAAGCCAAACGTAAATAGGCATAGTTTGAGCATAGTCGTATCAGAATACTGTTTATATTATACCATTATTTTTCAATATAATCAATGACTATTTTATAAAAAAACAAAAGATTAACACATTGCACAACATTGCAAGCTCCGTTTTGTAATAATTGCACAGTCATTGACTTGTTTTATGCCTTATTTAACGATTTATAATGGAATTTATAGTATGTTTTTACCAAAAGCCTCTATATATTTTGTAAAAATACATATAATATAATTCTGAAGGAAATACTTTTAAGTGTCATTATATCTTTTAAAGGGGAAACAGATATGAATTCATCTAAAAGAACCGACCTTGCATCAGAGCTTGATTTAACAAGTCAAAAAGGCATAAGTGAAAACAGTGAGATTATAGAAGGAATTAAAGTAAATACTGTATTTATCACAACAGATGAAGCTGCTGCACGGGTAGGCAAACCCTGCGGGGAATATATAACCATTGATATAGGACAAATCCGATTTATAGACGATAAACACTTTGACTCTATAGCACACATCATTGCAAAAATACTCTCCGATTTAGCAATAAAGCTGTGTAACCGATTCCCTAAAAGCGTACTCATTGCAGGTCTTGGCAACAGAAATATAACAGCAGATGCGCTCGGAAGCCAAACGGTTGAATTATTAACGGTTACACGTCATCTAAAAGAACGAAACAGAGATCTTTTCAAGCTTTTCGGAGAAAAACAGTTATCTGCGATTGCCCCCGGTGTACTCGGACAAACAGGCATAGAAACAGCCGAATATGTACTTGGTATCTGTGAGCAGATTTGTCCTGAGCTTGTGGTTGTAATTGACTCGTTATGTGCACGTTCTACAAGCCGTCTTGCGACTACTGTACAGCTTGGCAGCAGCGGCATAAGTCCGGGTTCAGGAATCGGAAATCATAGACGTTCAATTACCAAAGAATCCGTAGGAGTACCCGTAATTGCTTTCGGAGTGCCAACAGTCGTAGATTCTGCTACCTTAGTTCTTGATGCGCTTGAAAATGCAGGGATAAACACTATTGATGAAAAACTGGAACAAACGCTGAAAGATAGAAAAGATTTTTTTGTAACCCCTAAAGAAACAGATTTTATTGTAAGAGAGTTGTCAAGGCTAACAGCCAAGTCCATTTCAATAGCTTTCGGCGGACTAGAATAGCGTTATCCGCTTTATACGAGAATGTGTTATATTTAAAGGAATATAGAAAACAATCATCGCATATATTTTCATAGACAAGCTTTTAAATATAAAGGACGGAAAATATATGATGAATACAAACACTTTTATTAAATATAAAAAGCAAGAATGTACAATCTACCGCTTTACTCGTGTAGTTTTTACAATTTTGGGCGCTATCTTTTTATTTTTATTATTTTTTCGATATATCGAAAAATCCTATAACAATTGGTCGCCAACAATAACAGCCAAAAATTGCTTCTACTACCCTAATGAGCCAACAGTTATCGATAAAGAAAAAATACTTCGTTATCTACTATCTGCAGCTTTTTTTGGCAATGACGCTTTTTATTTTGACGAAGGAGAAGAGAATACGGGAGTTGCTGACTTTACAGAAATCCCTCCAACAAATATTCCTGACAATGACACACCGATAGAGCCTCAAAAACCGCCGCAAATAAATTTCAAGGAATTGTATTCATATGATTACTCAAAGCTTCCGAATGGTATGTCAGCCTTAGTACCGTATGATATGTCAAACGGAGCATCAGGGGGTAAAGTACTGTTGTCAAACGCAACAGAATATAAAATTAACGTTGATGAATCAATAAACAATCAATATCCGATCAAGGTCAATCTTTCGGAATATTCCGAAAAAAATCCCCTTATTTTGATAATTCACACTCACGGGACAGAAGCATTCAGTCCGGAAGGCGTAAATTACACCCCTCAGAACTATATGTTCAGAGACTCAGATATAACAAATAATATTGTTTCTGTTGGCGCAGTTATGGCAAACACCTTAAATGAAGAAGGAATCCCGACGATTCACTGCACTATTATGCACGATAAAAATTCCTACAGATATGCCTATGACTATGCCGCCGATACAATACAGCAGTACATATCAAAATATCCGTCAATAAAATATGTTTTTGACGTACACAGAGATGCAATCACAAATTCCGCAGGCAATCTGATCAAGCCGATTACCATAGTAAATAATGAAAAAACCGCCCAAATAATGCTGCTTGTAGGTACTAACGAAAAAGGTGCAGATCACCCAAATTGGACTGACAACCTTACAGTAGCAGTCAAACTGCAAAGCCGCCTCACCACAAAATACGAGCGATTTGCTCGTCCAATAAATATTAGGGGAGCATCATTTAACGAGCAGTTTACAAAAGGTTCGCTGCTAATAGAAATCGGCTCTGCCGCAAACACGTTAAATGAAGCAAAAAGAGCCGCAAAGCAACTTGCAATTGAAATTTCTGAATTAATTAAGGATAACGCTAAATAGAATAAATGCTCCCGACGGCAAATTGCCTTCGGGAGCAAGTTTTATTAAGTTATTCGCTTTTCAAAATCTCGCCTAAATCCCTAAAAATCAAATCCGGCTTGTCTTTTGGCTGTGCTGCCTCAACATCTTTCATAGTGGTTTCACCCGAAAGAACAAGAACAGCCGTAACTCCGTGACGTTTGCCAAGTGCAATATCGGTATACAGTCTATCTCCGAAAATGCACATATCTTCCCTTGATATACCAGTAACCTTTTCAATCATATCAATTGTAGTTTTGTAAGGCTTACCAAGATAAGTTGGCGTAACGCCGGTAGAAGCAGTCACAAAAGCAGAAATCGCTCCGCTGTCGGGAATAAATCCGTTTTCTGTAGGGCAGTTAAAGTCAGGGTGAGTTGAAAAATACTCCGCCCCATTTCGAATAAATCGGCAGGCAGCTTCCAGCTTTTTATACGTCAGTGTAGTGTCAAAGCTTGTAACTACAATATCGACGGCATCGTCTTCGCATACGGCAAGTTTAACTCCGGCATTAACAAACTGAGCCTCAAGCTCAGGAGTGCCGACAAGAAATACCTTCTTATTATTTCTCTCACGAAGAAGAAATTCAATTGTAACGTCACCGGAAGTTATGATTTCACTTTTACTCGGTGAGAAGCCCAACCTAGTCAACTTTGAAAGATAATAATCAGGAGAATGAGAAGCATTATTCGTAAAAAACAATACCTTCTTGCCACTATTTCTCAGTTGATTTATAAACTCAACCGCAGCATCAAAAACCTTTTCACCAAGGTATATTGTTCCGTCCTGGTCAAATATATAAAGCTTTTTATTTTCAATTACCTTGTTCATTTTGTTAAAGCTGCTCCTATTACTGTACCGAATTGTGAATTTTCCGGTATTATGAAATTCAGATCGAACATTGCATTCATATTATTGAAAATATCGGAAGCTTGTACAAGAGTTGTCAGGTTACCTGTCAATACAATATCTTTCAGATTGTAGGTTTTAGCTGCAAATTTTGCAACCATCGCAATAGTTTCAAAAACCATATTTATAACACCGAGAGCTACGTCTGCGTTTGTTGCAATATCGCTGATATTACCGAAATTAGAAGCAGTAAGCTTGTCGGGAGCGCCGGGCAGAATGTCCTTGCCAATATTTTTGATGCGCCAGTCAATATTATCAAGATTTCCCTCCTCGGCAAGGTTTTGAATGTGGGATATATCATCCATACCAAGGAGCTTTTTGGAAAGCCCTACAAGCGTACCGCCTCCAACGCCCGTACCGCCGAGATATTCCATTTTCTCACCGCGACGAGCGTGAATAAGCGCAGTACCCGTACCAAGACTTACTACAATGGCCTCATCAAGTCCCGAAAGATAGAGTCCTCCAAGACCGATGCAGTCAAATTCGGGAACACGCACACAATCAAGTCCGTAAATGGGCTTGTTTATCTTCGCCGCGCCAACGCCCGTTACCTTTACGATTTCAATATCCGAAAGTTCAATACCGTTAATGTCGGTAAACTTTCCAAAAGCGCCGTAAAGAGCCGTTATGGGGTCGGTTGCACGGACAAACAAGGGATTTATAAGCTTTTTCTTACCGTCAGCCTTGTCGAAGCCAACAATTTTGGTCGTGCTTCCTCCAACATCAATTCCTATTACATAACTCATGGGAATCCTCCGATAAATGCTGATATATTGTTATTATACACTCTTTTAATTAATTATTCAATCGTCACTTTTACTAAATTTTCAAAG
>JAZNAB010000011.1:0-17124 GCA_045586285.1 Candidatus Flemingiibacterium sp.
TGCACATCTACCATAATCATTATAACACTATAAATTATTGTTGTCAACAGAGATAATACTGTAATAATTAATAATAATTCCTAATAATAATTCCAAGATTAATAACAAAATCAACAAAAAATTAGAACTTAAACAAAAAGATGTTAATAATTTGTCAGTGTTATGAAATGAACGTGTTTTTTAGGGAATACAAAGTGAATTTTTGTAACTTCCTTTGTAGAAATAATACCGCCGAGGAATGTATTTTTCCTTGGCGGTAGTTTAATTATATTTAAAAAATTAATTTACTCTTTTCCTGTCCAACAGTAAGTGCAAAGTTTGCAGGAAGGTATTCCCACGGAAGCAAGCATATCGTCAAGTCTATGGAATCTTAAGGTAGTGAAATTTAGCTGACGGCGTATTTCTTCTGTCATTGCTTGATATTCTGCACTTTCGGGGTCTGAATACAAAGACAGCTTTTCTTTAGCTATTTTTTCATTGCCCTCGAGCTTTAAGATAACACGTCTTGTAATAAGGTCAAGTTCACTTTTTGAACGTGAGAAATTAAGATATTTACAACCGTAAAGAAGCGGAGGACAAGCAGGTCGGATATGTACATCTTTGGCGCCGCTTTGATATAAGAATTCCGTAGTTTCGGAAAGCTGTGTTCCTCTCACAATGGAGTCATCTATAAGAAGCAAACTCTTGTTTCTTATTAAATTATCAATAGGGATAAGTTTCATCTTTGCAATAAGGTTTCGTTGTTCCTGAATTGTTGGCATAAATGAACGAGGCCAGGTTGGAGTATATTTTATGAATGGTCTTGCAAAATGTGCTCCTGATGCATTTGCATATCCGATAGCGTGTGCAGTTCCCGAGTCAGGAACACCTGCAACTATATCAGGGTGTACGACGCCTGTATCTCGTTTTGCAAGCATTGCACCGCAGTTGTAACGCATTTCTTCAACGTTAACTCCCTCATATGTTGACGTTGTATAACCGTAATAAATCCACATAAAAGTACAAAAGCGCATTTCTTCTGTGGCTTTGCTTACCGTTTCACAGCTTTCGGGCGTCATATATACAATTTCATTAGGGCCTAAATCTTTATAAAAAGTATATCCAAGATTTAAAAAAGCAAAGCTTTCAAAAGAAGCACAATAAGCACCGTCTTTGTGCCCGATTACAACGGGGGTTCTTCCAAGCCTATCTCGTGCGGCATACATTCCCTTACTTGTTAATACAAGCATTGTCATAGAGCCTTCAATCATCTCTTGGGCATACTTGATTCCATCTACAAGGTTGTCTTTTTGAGTAATCAGGGAAGCTACAAGCTCCGTGGGGTTAACATCGCCGCCGCTCATTTCAAGAAAGTGGGTGAGTCCTTTTTTAAAACATAGCTCTATAAGTTCACTGATATTGTTAATTCTTCCTACTGTTGTAATAGCAAAATTGCCGAGGTGAGAACGAACTATAAGCGGTTGAGGTTCACTATCGGAAATACAACCGACCCCGAGATTTCCCTTCATTTCAACTACATCTTTATCAAATTTTGTACGAAATGGGGAATTTTCAATATTATGAATAGAGCGTTCAAAGCCATTTTCTCCATATACTGCCATACCGCCCCTGCGTGTGCCGAGATGGGAATGATAGTCTGTTCCGAAAAAAAGGTCAAAAACACAGTCTTGCTTTGATACTACTCCAAATAAACCGCCCATAAAAAATCCTTTCTTTTTCAAGTTGATAACTTCAAATTATTATAATAGCTACAAATTATTATAATAGCTACAAATAAAAATTTCTTCAGATATGTTCAAGCAGTGCCTAAGCACTCATTTCTTTAATTATATCACACATCATATTTATTTTCAAGGGGGATTTAAAAATAAGCCATAAAAGTACCCTAAATAAACATTTTACATAAACTATAATAGACTGATGAGGATTGATCTCGGACATCTGTCACAACTTATAAACTTTAGGAAGAAAGGCTTTGCTAAATGAATAATCAAAAGAATATTGTGATCTTGGGCGGAGATGCACGCCAGCTTATAGTCGCATCTAATTTTATAAAAAAAGGATTTAATGTTAATATATACGGATTTGGCGGAGAAAATAGAGTAAATAGTGCAGTTGACCAAAATTGCTGTTCACCTTGTAATGCTTTGCCCTCAGATATTTTAAAAAATATTTCTATGGCTGATACAAATATTGGGAAAGTATGTTCAACTGTGCAAGAGGCTCTTGAAAATTGTTTTGCTGTTATTTTGCCGTTGCCGTTATCAAATGATAACATAAATGTATCTGTACCTTTGTCAAATTCTTGTGAGCTTTCTTTGAAAAGGCTCTATGAGCTTATTATAAAATATAATATCAAGATTGTATTCGGAGGGAAAATCCCGTGTGAATTTCGAGATATGTGTATTGCCAAAGGAGTGAAGATTTATGACTATTACCTGTCGGAGAAGTTTGCAATTGCAAATGCAATTCCGACTGCGGAAGGCGCACTTGAAATAGCAATCCGAGAACTACCGATAACCCTTAATACTTCATCGGCTTTAATTGTTGGATATGGGAGAATCGGTAAGATGCTTGCAAAGTTACTTTGCGCTTTTGGTACGAATGTATTTGTCAGCGCACGAAAACCTGTTGACCTTGCCTGGATAAAAGCATATGGATACAAAGCGGTGAAAACGGACGAGATATATAAGGTTTTGGAAAAGCAAGAATTTGATGTTATTTTTAATACTGTTCCGCATACTGTTTTAGGCAAACGTGAGTTTGAACATATAAAGAACAATACATTGATTATAGATTTAGCTTCAAAACCTGGCGGAGTTGATATTTCTTGTGCAGATAGTGAAAAATGTAAATTAATATGGGCGCTTTCTCTTCCGGGGAAAACCTCTCCGATAACATCAGGTCAAATAATTTTTGATGTAATAAATGGTTATTTAGATGATATTAAGGAGGAGAGGGAATGCTTATAGGTTATGCTTTTTGTGGATCGTTTTGTACCATAAAAGAAAGTATAGATATTATGAGGGAGCTTATATCAGCGGGACATAGTATAATTCCGATAATGAGCAATAATGTTTATGAAACGGATACACGTTTTGGAAGAGCTGTTGATATAATAAAGGAAGTTGAGCAAATATGTGAAAGAATGATTATTCATACTATAACAGAAGCCGAAGCTCTTGGGCCAAGAATTAAGTTGGATTTACTTGTTGTGTGTCCTTGCACCGGAAATACTCTTGCAAAGCTTGCAAACGGCATTACTGATACTCCTGTAACAATGGCCTGTAAGGCTCATAGGCGGTGTGAGCGCCCGATAGTTATTTCACTTGCATCAAATGATGCTATGTCAGCAAATCTTTCAAATATTTCTATAATGCTTCAAAAGAAAAATGTGTTTTTTGTACCAATGAAACAAGATGATATAACCAATAAACCTCATTCTCTTGTAGCTGATTTTTCATTGGTTAGTGAATCAATAAATTCTGCATTTAATTCGAAACAATTAAGACCACTATTTATGTGAAATTTAATAATAACTACCCCACTGCCGTTCCAAAACTCCAAGGCGGCTCATTTTTGTCAAAAAAATGCGGTCGCAAAGTACCAACATCTCTATTGCCAAGGGTGCGTGAGCACAGCGTCGCGCCTTTTTCCCTGTGCGGCGCAAGCCCTAAGGAATGAGGGAGGTTGTAGGAGGGGGAACCCTTAGTGGCGCTTGAAATATGGTTTTCCCCCTCCTACTCCAAGATAATATCTAAGATGATATCTTGGAAGTTTTAGCATATGAACACATATTTTGTCGTAATGATACTATAAACCACAGAGATATAGCGTAGTAATGTAAAGGGATAGAAACATCGCTCAAACAGTTTGGCTTAGTAGCCAAACTGTGCAGGTTTCTATCCCCTTACGATCCCCCTTTTCATTGGCTTTTAGCAAAGGGTGTTTTTTATCTTTACCGTTGCCGCCAACACCATAAAGGGCGGAAGATTGCGGGGCGGAGTACCGTTTGTGTTTGCTACCGCAAAAAAGGTAAAGTTTGCGGGGGCGTAATGCTTAAATAAAAATTATCAGGCTCAATTTTAACCTTGAGCCTGATATATGCAAAAACAAAACTATTTTTTTGAAATCATTCGCTTTATTTTTCTAAGCACTCTAAGCGGGAGCTTTAATATACCTTTTATATTCTTGATAAAGCGTTTTTTCTTGCTTATTGGAAAGTACGGGTGGGTTTTTTTCAGAAATTCGGAAACACAACTTAGGCTGTTTTCCCAGTCTTCCAACTTTAGATATTCGGCATATGAGTGTTGCTTATAATAGCCTACGCCAATGTTGATTCCGCAAACTTTGTGACATAGAATTTGCAAGTCTGAGCCACCCTTAAAGTTATCGTGTTTAACTTTTAATTCATTCATAGCATAATTTGCAAATTTATTGGTGTAATCAACTTGAGTTAGTAAACATAGATTTGTTCCACGAGTGTCAAGCTCTAAAATCATTCTGTGTCTATTAATTTCTCGGAATAATTTTCGGTTGCTTTTACGAAGATATCTTGCTCCGATTTTGCCGTGCTCCTCACCGTCAAGAATAAGCAAACTATGACCGCTGTTCCTCAGAGCCCAAAGCATTGCACAGCCGGCTCTGTCATCAGCACCGATACCGCAGCTTTCATTTGCATTTTTGAAAACTCCGTCTTCAAATACCAATTCAGGTTTTACATCAGCGAATTTTTTGTAATAACTATCCCAAATTGTGTCGGCGTGTGCGGATAACAGAATTCGGTCTTCTCTTGTGCCAGGAATATATACATAGTGACTTTTTTGATTATCTCCTTTACCTTCAATAGCATTCGGCAACTTCGAAAAAAGGGTAAAAATACTTTTTGTATCGGTAATTTGAGTACTCAAAAAGATATGGAGTAATTGTTGATTATCGATATCTTTGTTATGTAGAAGTTGATTTAAATCTAACGAAGTGTTATTCAAAATAGCTCTCCCTATAAATAAAACTCAGTCGCAAATTTAACTGCTTCCATCGCATCTTTGCAATAAGCGTCTGCCGATATGGTTTTCGCATATTCTTCATTCAAAACTGCACCGCCTACAATTACTTTTACGTCTTTAGCTTTGCTTTGAAGAAGCTTTATGGTTTCTGCCATTGACGGAACTGTGGTTGTCATAAGAGCACTTAATCCAACAAGCTTACAGCCTGTACTTTTTACACAGTCAAGTACAGCTTCCGGAGAAACATCTCGTCCAAGATCATATACTAAAAATCCATAGCTTTCAAGCAAAACCTTTACAATATTTTTTCCGATATCGTGAATATCACCTTTCACCGTAGCAAGAATAACCGATTTATCGTTTGATATATTTTGCTTTCCTATATGCATTTTTAATATTTCAAAGGCAGATGATGCACATTCTGCACTCATTAAAAGCTGCGGAAGATATAATTTCTTTGCTTCAAAATCGTTGCCGACTTCACTAAGTGCCGGAATAATGTGATTATCTATTATATCAAGAGGTTTTGTGGTTTTCAATAATTCTGAAATGCATCTTGAAATATCTTCTTTTAACCCCTTTATAATAGCTTTGGACAGGGTTGTTTCTTCTGTAACTGCAGCTTTTATCGGTTCGGAAACATTTGATGAATAGTTAATGTAGTCAAGACAGGCATCATCAAGTCCGTGAAGGGCACGATAGGCATAGTAAACGTCCATCATTGCGGTTGAAAACGGATTCATTATAGCACAGTTTAAGCCAATAGCAAGTGCTTCTGCAAAGAAGGTTGTGTTAATTTTTTCTCTTGCAGGTAATCCAAAAGATATATTTGATACTCCAAGGCTTGTCTTGAAACCGGCTTCAGACAAAAGTTTTACTGACTTAAGTGTTATTAATGCGCTTGATGAGTCAGAGGAAATTGTAAGACAGAGCGGATCGATTATTAAATCCTTTTTTTGAATACCGTATTCTTTTGCACATTCGGCAATTCTTTCTGCAATTTTTACTCTTTCTTCTGCGGTAGACGGTATTCCGTTTTTGTCCATTGTAAGTGCAATTACAGTTCCGCCGTATTTTTTTACAAGGGGAAAGACGGCATTCATACTTTGAACTTCACCGTTTACAGAGTTTATAAGCGCTTTTCCGTTGTAAATTCTTATTGATTTTTCTAAAACCTCAGGGTCAGAGGTGTCAATTTGTAAAGGTAAGTCGGTTACTGCTTGAAGCTCCTTTATTACCGAGCACATCATTTGAGCTTCATTTATCTCGGGAAGGCCCACGTTGACGTCAAGAATATGAACACCTGAATCTGCTTGGCGAATTCCCTCGTTAAGTATATAGCTTAAGTTATTGGTTCGCAGAGCTTCTTTAAGCTTTGATTTGCCAGTTGGATTGATTCTTTCACCAATCAGAATAGGCTGATTGCATATTTCAACTGAATGGGTGTATGAAGAAACAACAGTTTTATTTTTTTCTGTCGGTTTGGTTATAGGAATATTTTTTGTAGCTTCAATTGTTTTCCTAATATGATCGGGGGTTGTTCCGCAGCAACCGCCGAGAATATTTACACCTTTATTTGCAAGTTGAGTCATATAATCCGCAAATTGATCTGGGGTAATATCATATACGGTTTTGCCATTTTCAACCTTTGGTAATCCGGCATTAGGATTAGCAATAAGCGGAACAGAACAGTTTTCACAAAAATCATCGATATGTTTTAGCATTATATCAGGGCCAAAGGAGCAGTTCATACCAATTGCATCAACGGAAAGTCCTTCGAGCAATGCAATCATAGCCTTGGCATCGGCACCGGTCATAAGCTTTCCTGTTTTATCATAGGCGTTTGTAACAAGTATGGGAAGATCTGAAGCCTCTTTTGCAGCAACAACGGCTGCTTTTGTTTCATATGCATCGCTCATTGTTTCAATAATAATGCAGTCAACGCCGCATACTGCAGCAGCCGATACATTCTTCTTGAATATCTTTACGGCATCTTCAAAATCAAGGTCGCCAAGAGGTTTTAACATTCTTCCGGTAGGACCTATATCAAAGGCAATAAATATATCACTTCTTGAACCGATTGCTGCCTTTACACAGTTAACGGCAGAGGAGATAAGCTCTTCGTAATTGTCATATTTATCGCAGTTTACCCCAAAGGTGTTAGTTGTGATAATATTACTTCCGGCATCTATATATGCTTTATGCACAGCAGATATTTTTTGAGGATTGGTTAAATTCCAGTCTTCAGGCGGTGTGCCTTTTTGAAGTCCCATAGATTGTATAACAGTACCAAATCCGCCGTCAAAATACAGTCTTTCGTTTTTTAAAGCAGTTCTTAAATCTTTCATTTTATGATTATAGCTTTTTTGCAGTGCCAAAGCTTCCTCCTTTGTGGAAATGTAGTTATCGCTAAAGAATACCCATTATTGCTGTAATGGATTTTGATGGGGACATTAAAAGAGATTTGCTGACAGTAATATTTAAAAGCCGGGCAGCATTAACCGATTCTAAAATTTGAGGTTGAATTTCAAGAGGTAAATCTCCGTATCCAACGCTGAATCTTGGGCGGCAAGGGGTGTTGCCCTTTATTTTTTTGTCAACAAAATCAGCAAGGGCTTCGGCATAAGCCGATGCAAGTCCGTCGGTTATAAAATGCTCTGCCGGTGATGTAATACGAAGCTTATTTAAAAGTCTGTCGACACCATTTCCGATAGTAACGGCGAAAATAAAGGCTTCTTTACACTGTGTCAGATTTTTTGCTAAATCCTTGCTTGTAAATACGCCAAAGCCAAGGTCTATTTTATCTCCATCTAAAGTAATGTCTGTTCTTATTCCAGAATATTTGGGAGCAATTACATTTTTCAGCTTTTGCTCACATTGAGATGTCAAATTGTAATTTTGTTCAAAGGGCATATTAAGCCTTTCTGAAACCTCATTTATATTTGGTAAAATAAGCTCTTTTTGAATTTCTCCGTAAAAATAATCAAGAGGCATAATCGACCTCCAAAAAATATTTATATGTAAATATTGTATCATAAAAAAATGTGCAAGTCAACACTTTACTATACTAAAAAATGAGCGTGAAAGGTCACACTCATTTTTGTTTTTTTATAAATTTTATAAAGATAATTTGCACCGGTTAATACAACTTACAAAGAGGCAAATTTATCGAATTATACCATATTCTCTGGGTGGAATATCTCGTCGAATTTTTCGGGGGTTAAGAATCCAAGCTCAACACAGGCTTGTTTTAAAGAAATATTATCTTCATAGGCTTTTTTTGCTGTCTTAGCCGCATTTTCGTATCCGATATAGGTGTTAAGTGCTGTAACAAGCATAAGTGAGTTGTGAAGATTATGGTGCATTTTTTCACGGTTAGCTGTAATTCCGAAGGCACAGTTTTTATCAAAAGATGCTACCGCCTCCGCAAGAAGTCTTGCAGACTGAAGGAAATTATAGGCTGCCACCGGCATAAATACGTTAAGCTGAAAATTTCCCTGGGAAGCTGCCATTCCAACGGCAACGTCGTTTCCCATAATCTGTACTGCAACCATTGTAACTGCTTCGCACTGTGTTGGATTAACCTTGCCCGGCATTATAGAAGATCCCGGTTCATTCTCGGGAATAAATATTTCGCCAAGACCATCTCTCGGACCGGAGGCAAGCCAGCGAACATCATTTGCAATTTTCATCATATCGGCTGCTGCGGCTTTAATTGCTCCGTGAGCAAAAACAATCTCGTCTTTTGACGTGAGTGCGTGAAACTTATTCTTTGCAGTTATAAATGGCTTTTTGGTAAGCTCTGAAATTTTTTTCGCAACAAGAACATCAAATCCTTTGGGAGCATTAAGCCCTGTTCCGACCGCAGTTCCGCCAAGAGCAAGTTCATAAAGCGGTTTTAGTGCAAGTTCTAAAAGTTCAATATCCCGTTCAAGTGAGGAACGCCAACCGCTTATTTCTTGACTGAATTTAATCGGTGTTGCGTCCTGCAGATGCGTTCTTGCGGATTTGACAATTCCTTCATTTTCCTTTTCGAGTGACTCAAAAGTTTTAATTAATTTCTTAAGAGAGGGAATCAGCTTGTCTTCAATGGAGATTACAGCCGAAATGTGCATTGCTGTAGGGAATGTATCATTTGAAGATTGACTCATATTGATGTCGTCGTTGGGGTGGGTAAGCTTGAAGCCTGCAATTTGGTTTGCTCTATTACAGATTACTTCATTGGAATTCATATTAGACTGTGTTCCCGAACCTGTTTGCCAAACAACAAGCGGGAAGTGCTTTGATAGCTTTCCTGAAATTACTTCGTCGCAAGCTTTACATATAGCATCCAGTTTTTCTTTTGTCATCTTTTGGGGTATTAGTTCGTGGTTTGCAAGAGCTGCAGCTTTTTTTATTATTCCAAAAGCGTGAATAATTTCGCCCGGCATTGTTTCAATGCCCACTCCGATTTTAAAGTTTTCACAGCTTCGCTGAGTTTGTGCTGCAAAAAGGCTGTCTGCGGGAACTTTTATTTCACCCATAGAATCACGTTCAATGCGATATTCCATTTATATTTCCCCCGATTATGTATATTTTCATAATTAGTGTGTTAACAGTAATAACATTAAAAACTTTCACAAATATATTATATCATTTAAAGCTGTAAAAATCAATATTAATTTACAGCAAAAAAATAATAACCAATAAATCTCAGTACTCATAAATATGGCGGAAAACTATTGACAAAAAACTGTAAATATGGTAAAATAAATAGCGTTGTAAATTAGAAAATGGGAGCGTTCCCGAGCGGCCAAAGGGGGCAGACTGTAAATCTGTTGTCAGTGACTTCGGTGGTCCGAATCCACCCGCTCCCACCAAAAAGTCCAATGCTGCGCATTGGACTTTTTAACTTAAATCAAATAGAATACATAAAAACAGACTTCTTTAAGATTGCTAACCTTGTTGGCTTGTATGTTTCGGCGACTTTCGAGAGAGGCACAAATTATCTTTGAAACCTGCAACAGTCTTTATAGTCGTTGGAAGGGAATAGTCAAAATATGTTAAAACGTTTTTTATCATACTATAAACCGCATTTGAAAATATTTACACTTGATATGCTGGCGTCGCTTGTAGTTGCACTTGTTGGAATTGCATATCCGATAGTAACAAGAACGATGCTTAATGATCTTATTCCGAATAAGAATTATCGTATGATAGTTGTTTTCGGTGCTTTCTTGCTTCTTTTATATGCAGTCAGAATGTTACTTAACTATTTTATACAGTATTACGGACACGTTATGGGTGTAAGAATGCAGGCAGAGATGCGCTCTGATATGTTTAAACACCTTGAAAAGCTTCCTTATAAATATTTTGACAATCACGAAACCGGAAAAATTATGTCCAGAATGACTAACGACCTTATGGATATAAGTGAACTTGCCCACCACGGCCCTGAAAACATATTGATTTCCGGTGTTTCTGTTATTGTGTCTTTTTTATATCTTGCGAATATAGAGATATATCTTACATTAATTATTTTTATATGTGTGCCGTTTCTTCTTGTTATAGCAACTGCTTTAAGGAAGAAAATGAGAGATGCTTTTCTTGAAAGCAGAAAATCTGTTGCAATAATCAATTCTTCACTTGAAAGCAGTATTTCGGGCATAAGAGTAACCAAGGCATTTAATAATGCGGAGTGTGAAAAAGAAAAATTTGAAGAGGGGAATGCTCAGTTTGTAGAAGCCAGAAGAAAAGCCTACAAAGCTATGGGACAGTTCCATTCTTCGACCTCGTTTATAACAGATATCTTTAACGTAATAGTTCTTATTGCTGGCGGACTTTTCCTTTATGCAGGAAAGATAAATTTTGCTGATTATACGGCGTTTATGGTGTCAGTCGGTGTATTTATAACCCCTGTTATGACGCTTATAAACTTTATGGAGCAATATCAAAACGGCGCAACAGGATTTGAGAGATTTTTGGAAATTATAGATGAAGAGCCTGAAAAAGATAAACCCAATGCAGATGATATCGGAAAAGCAGAAGGAAAGATTGAATTTAAAAATGTAAGCTTTGCATATGACGGTGAAAACGACGTTCTTAAAAACGTAAGCTTTACAATTGAAAAGGGAAAGACTTTTGCACTTGTCGGTCCGTCGGGCGGGGGAAAAACCACGATATGTCATCTTATTCCCCGTTTCTATGAGGTGGAGTCGGGAAGTATATACATTGATGATAAGAATATATCGGAGCTTACGGGAGATTCCATAAGACGAAATATTGGAATAGTACAACAAGATATTTATTTATTCAACGCAAGTATAAGAGAGAATATTCTCTACGGACGTCTTGATGCTACCAACGAAGAGGTAATAGAGGCGGCAAAGAGAGCAAATATTCACGAGTGGGTTACAACACTTGAAGATGGGTACGAAACAATAATAGGAGAACGTGGAGTTCGTTTATCCGGAGGTCAAAAGCAAAGGCTATCCATAGCGAGAGTATTTTTGAAAAATCCACCCATTCTTATATTAGATGAGGCTACAAGCGCTCTTGATAATACAACGGAGATTATGATTCAAAATGCCCTTGACGAGCTTTGCAAGGGAAGGACAACAATTGTGGTTGCACATAGGCTTTCCACTATAAAGAATGCAGACGAAATTGCTGTTATTTCAGAGGGAAAGCTTATAGAACGTGGAACACACGACATTCTTGTGGCTTCAGGTGGCGTTTATTCCGAGCTGAACAAGGGACAGCTTAGGCAAAAAATATGAATATATGAAACAAGAAGGAGAGCTGTTATGAAAAAATGCAGTAGTTGCGGTGCAATTCAAAATGATGAACGCTCTGTCTGTATAGACTGCGGAAAAGTTCTCGGGAAACCGCTTGATCAGGCTGAAATGAGCGCTGTGGAAGCAGCAACCCGTGAAAGCCTTGACAATATGGCGGAGAGAACAGATGATTTTTATGTGCCGATTTATGATAAAATATTCGGTATAGTGGCTATTATAGGAATTATTGCAGCTATCATTCTTCTTGTGCTTGTTGGCAAAGAAAACGCCAGAATCCAAGCGGAAATTCCTGACGGTGTGATCGTCGAACGAGGCTCGGGATTCACAACAATTCTGTCTGATGGCGAAGTGGATTACACCTATCCGTCTATGCTTGTGGGCAAACTTAATAATGTCGGCACAAGTGCCTTGATATCTTTGGTTTGCCTTATTATAGCACTTCCTATGCTGATTGTGCCGAAGTTTATGTGGTTTATTGACACGCTGCGATACAGAATTTTTTATAATTGGGACACAACGCCGTCATTTTTTGCTCTTGTATTAAGAAAGGGTGCAACATACATACTCTTTATATGCGGCGCAATATCTGTAATTTACGGTTATTGTTTGTTCTTCTAAATTTAAGTGAGTATCTCAATCTGTTTTTTGGGGGTGATAACATATGAATCTACATCAAAGAAAAATGATAGCACCTATAGTAATAACAATTCTAGTAATATTTTATTATATAGTATACTTTGCTTTTTTAATTGCTTTACTGAATACCTTTTGGAAATATATACTCGGAATAATACCGTTTGTACTGTCGGTATTGATTATTGTGGTGTGTCGTGAAAGAATAAAAGAAATTAAAGGAGGAGAAGAAGATGATCTTAGTAAATACTGATTATATCACAGGAAAAGAACTTGAAATGTTAGGCTTGGTACGTGGAAGCACAATTCAAAGCAAAAACGTTGGCAAGGATATTATGCAAAGCTTTAAAACTCTTGTCGGCGGAGAATTGAAGGCTTATAATGAAATGATGAATGAGGCAAGAGCTATTGCAACAAAGCGTATGGTAGCAGAAGCAGAGGCTCTTGGCGCAGATGCTGTTGTTAACATCAGATATGCTTCTGCAGCTGTTATGCAGGGAGCAGCAGAAGTGATTGCCTACGGTACAGCCGTAAAATTCAAATAAACAACTTTCAAGCTAACGATACACGAAAAAACAAAATAACAGCACTTGTGAAGTAGATTTGCTTATCACAAGTGCTGTTTTATTTAAGAATTATGCTTTATTTTGGTTTTCTTCATATAGTTTAATATACCTGTAAAGCATTTCAGCGGTTTGCTCTGTTCCGAGGACAGAGGAGTCGACTGCCAAGTTAAAGTTTTCAAGTTTACCCCATTTTTGAGATGTGTAATAGTTATAGTAATTTGCACGGCGTTTGTCGGTTTTTACAATCAAATCTTTTGCTTTATCAAGGGATACGTTGTGAAATTCAGATACGTGCTTTGCTCTGAATTCCAAAGGTGCGTAGATAAAAAGCTTTATAACATTAGGATATTCTTTTAAAACGTAGTCGGCGCATCTGCCGATAAATATTGCAGGGCCTTCATCTGCAAGTTCCTTTATTATATTAGATTGGGTAATAAAAAGCTTGTCGTTTAAAGGCATATCAAAGGCCATTCCTGCATTTCCGCCCCAATAAGAGCTTCCCATTGCAAGAGTATATAAAAGGCTGTTTGTTGCGGTTTCATCAGCCTCTCCGATTATATGTTGAGCCATACCGCTTTTTTGTGCAGCCAGGGTAATAAGCTCATTATTATAAATCTTAATTCCAAGCTTTTTTGAAAGTTCTTCACCGATATATCTTCCGGCGCTTCCAAATTGACGTCCGATCGTTATAATTAAATTAGAGCTCATAATAATACCTTTCCCGATTAAAAAATAACACGGAATCCTTTCCTAATTATTATTAGATTTCAATTCTCTTGGTATTATTATACACTATTTTTTACTAAATTGCAATAGTTTTTGTTATTTTTTGTTCTTATGCGCTAAAAAACTGTTTCAACCACTTTGTCACATTGTAATGGAGAATATCGCCAATAAGACATATGAGAATCGTCGGGACAGAAGTCATTTTGGTATTGTTTTTGAGTGCATATTGCCCGGTAAGAATCAATAATTACCAGTTTTATTTTCATTCGGTCCGGAATAATGCTTTTTATGTAGACGGCGGCACTTTGACCGACAGAAACGCCCTCTTTATATTCTGCAAGTCCTGCAAGATTTGGTGTTAATTCAACAAAAATACCGTACGGCTCAACGCTTCTTACTATTCCCGTAACCGTTTGACCTACTGAAAATAAACTTGCATTTTCTTCCCAAGTGCCGAGAAGCTCACGTCTTGAAACAAATACTCTTGTAACAATCCCCTCACTGTTTTTTGAAAAGGAACGTATTACCACATTTATCCTTGTTCCAATTGAAAGACGGTCGCTTGGGTGTGATATTCTTGAAACAGACATCGAATCGATGGTAAGAAGCGAGATGATCCCGCAGCCGATATCTACAAATGCTCCGAAAGGTTCAAGGTGTGTTACTTTTGCCGGAATAATATCTCCTGGGATTAATGAACACAGATGATTTTTTATATAGTCAAGCTGAGCTTCACGTCTTGACAGTATTATTTCCGGCGCACCTGTTTTTTTGCGTAATACCTTAGTTACCTTGAAACAAATAGGTTTGCCGACTCTTGTAATAAGTGCAATATCTTTGACGTCCTCTTTGTCGGTATACTGTACTTCGCTTTTTTCCATTATACCGTAAAGGCGGATACCGTTTACTTCTCCAAGCTCTATTGTTAAACTTTGTGTGCCTTGTGCTTTTACGGCAATTCCTTCTAAAATTTTACCCTCATACATTGCTTTTTCAATGCCTTCAATGCTTGACAAGTATTCGTTGTTTTCAAAGGTATTATATAGTTCACCTTCAATAAAATATTTTTCCGACATTATTTTATCCTCCGTTTTGACGGTTCCCCGTCTTATTTTATACGTTATATTGTATTTGAGCTTAATTTAAATTATTACAAAAATAATATCATTAGAAGTGCTTGGACATTAAAAATTATTGACAAAGCCCATTTGGCGTGTTAAAATTAATTATACATATTTTTTATAAAAGGGGGTGGCGGTTTGTTTATCGAAGAAAGACATCAGCTGATTCTTGATATGCTTTATGAAAACGGAAGTATTACCACAAAAGATATAGAAAATCGCTTTGGAATAAGCTATGACAGCGCAAAGCGTGACCTCAGAATTCTTGAAAGTGAAGGCAAACTCCGAAGAACTCACGGCGGAGCAATAATGCCGGGAGAGCTTTCGATAGGCAGACCAAAGCCGCAAAAGATTAGTTACCAAGATGAAAAAGAGTATATAAAAAAAGCTGCAGTCATTGCTGCAGAGAGTATTGCCCAAAATAATATTGTTTTTATATCAAAATGCAAAATAGGACTTGAACTTGCAAAAATTTTGCCTGAAGATAAAAATCTTACGGTTATAGTTAATTCTATTTCTGTTGCAGACAAGCTTTTATGCAAAAAAGGCTTTAAAGTAATTATGCTCGGCGGAACTTTGGGCAGAGAGGGTAGTATCTGTGACAGTATAGCCGTGGAAATGATAAAAAAACGCAGAATCGATGTGTGTTTTCTTTCAGCCGACTGCATTTCAGCTCTGTTCGGACTTTCGTATTTTGAGGACTCAAATGCTTTGCTTGCTGAGGCGCTTTCGGCAGTATCAAAAAAAATAATAGGTCTTTTTGAGGGAGAACAAATTGAAAAAGAAGCGTCTGTATTTGCATTGCCTGTATCAAGTCTTGATTTGCTTATTGTAGGCTGTGATAAGTTTGACCCATCTCTCAGAAAATACGAAACAAACATCAGGACTACAGACTGATTTCAATATAATTACATAAGATTATATAAAAAAGAGCAGTTAACTGCTCTTTTGCTTTTTTTGCAAAGAATCAAGATATTCTTTCGCACTTTTGAAATCCGGTTTGCTGTTTTTTATTATTTCTGTTGCTTTTTTTGCTTTATCTGACAGTAAAAGTTCAATTATGGTGAGCTGCCATTTGGCACTTTCGATACAGGCTTTTTCGGGATTTTTTATTTTGTAATCTTTTCCGTGAACAGTCCCCTCAGCACCTCCCATATATCCGTGAAACACCGGCATAATCATACTGATATCGCCCATATCTGTTGAGCCGGGTGTAATACTGTTGTCTTTGTATATTTTTTTCTCTCCGATTTGCTCTACGGCAATAGATGCAAGATTCATAAGCTCTTCGTTGTTTATAAGAGGTGCATATCCGTGTAGTGTTTTTGATATAAAATCAGTTCCTATACTTATGCAACTTCCTTTAAATGCATTCTCGATTATGTTATCTGCATTATAAATTGCCTCTAAGTTCACTCCACGCAAATAGCTTTCGCATACAGCTTTGTCAGGCACGACGCCGGGGGCTTCTCCACATTTAAGAATTATCGGTGAAAACCTAATCATATCTGTGTCACGAAAACGTTCTCTGAGCGCATTTACTGACGAAAGGGCGCAAATTAAAGCGGAAAGAGCATTTCTTGCTTCCCAAGGACAGCCTCCAGAATGGGCAGCTTTGCCTTTAATAAAGTATTTTTTATATATGTTTCCTACTGTACCTTTGTTGATTACAGCACCATCGGTTGTTGTGGTGTGTATCATTAGAGCAATATCGGATGTGTCAAAATACCCACGTGACATAAATTCACATTTGCCAGTCAGATGTTTTATTCTGCCCTCTGAAATGAAAGCTTCCCGTTCTTTTATCATACATAGTTCTTCTGCAGGTACAGCACAGAATTTTACCTTGCCGCACAGTTCATTTGAAGCACTACTTTCCATTAGTGCAGCAGCTACTCCGAAAAGTGCGGCACATTGAGCGTGATGTCCACAGGCGTGAGCGACACCGTATTGCCCGTTTGCCATCGGGTGTTCGGGACAGGGAATTGCATCAAGCTCACAAAAAATCAGTATTTCGGGGCCGTCTTTCTTCGTGTCGTAGGTGCAGAGAAAGCCTGGGATTCCTTCCGGATAGGTTAGAATATACCCAAGTTTTTCAAATTCTTTTGAAAGGAATTTGCTTGTTTTGTATTCCATATATCCCGGTTCGGCCATAACCCATATTTTGTCAAGAATGTTTATAATCTGCGATTTATATTTATCTATTTTATCAGCTAACATTTTTAAATCCTCCAAAATTTATTATTTACATTTTATTTTTCGGCTATTCAATTTTAGATAGGTTTCAGATACCATT
>JAZNAB010000012.1:0-13422 GCA_045586285.1 Candidatus Flemingiibacterium sp.
TCATCAACTTTGAGTTGATTTTTTTGTAATTAGTCTTGACATTTGAATTTTTTTATATTAAAATATACTTGTAAGGAAGTCGGAAAATATTTCTATCCGACTTTATTTTGTGATTAATTTTCCCACCTTACTCCAAGTAAGCAGAAAGGAAGACTTGCTACATAAGTCATCTCATAATTATGAACGACAACAGCTTCTCCTCAAAGTTCAGCTCTTTAAGAAAAAAGAGAGGAATGACTCAAAAAATGCTCGGTGATTTTCTTGGTGTCAGCAACAGAGCCGTTTCCAAGTGGGAAACCGGTCTTGCTCTTCCATCAACAGAAAACATCTATAAGCTTTCCAGAATTTTCAGTGTCCCCGTAGATTATTTTTTTGCAACACATTCGGAAATGAGCGCAATTATGCCAGACAGCAAAGGAATGAAGTCGCTGGCTGCAATTTACCGTATAGGAAGAGGGCCGTCAAGCTCACACACAATAGGGCCTGAACGTGCCTGTAAGATTTTTCTCAAGAAGCACCCCAAAGCAGACAGCTTCAAGGTTATCTTGTACGGATCACTTGCAAAAACCGGAGTCGGTCACGGCACAGACAGGGTAATTGTGAAAACTCTTGCACCTTATCACTGTGATATAGAATTTAATAAAAAAGACATTTCACTTCCCCACCCCAACACCTTTGACATTTATGCATACTCAAAAGGTGAGCAAATAGCGTATAGCAGGGTTGCAAGCGTTGGCGGAGGAAAAATCGAAATAGACGGAGAAGCTTACGATGAGGGAAAAGATGTTTACAGAGTTTCCTCATTTGAAAAAATATCAGAATACTGTAAACGGGAAAATATCAGGCTTTGGCAGTATGTTGAGAGAGTTGAAGGTAGTGAAATTATGGACTATCTTACAACAGTTTGGGAAGAAATGAAGCGAAGCATTGCAGACGGTCTTTCTGACGAAGGCATTCTCCCCGGAGGACTTGAGGTTCAAAAAAAGGCAAAGCAGCTTTTCAATATGCAGCATATAGATGAAAGCGCAGAAACAAGAGAAAACCGTATAGTATGCTCTTATGCTTTTGCAGTAAGTGAACAGAATGCCTGCGCCGAGCAAATTGTAACCGCTCCCACCTGCGGCGCATCAGGTGTTCTTCCCGCAGTACTTTTTTATCAACAGCAAAAAAGAGGTTACTCAGATACCGAAATTGTAAGAGCCTTAGCAGCAGGCGGCATTATTGGTAATTTGATTAAGACAAATGCATCTATTTCAGGCAGTGAATGTGGCTGTCAAGCCGAAATCGGAAGCGCTTGTGCAATGGCATCTGCGGCTCTCGGCGAGCTCTTCGGTCTTGGTCTTGACAAAATAGAATATGCAGCCGAAATTGCAATTGAACATCACCTAGGCCTTACTTGCGATCCGATTTGCGGCCTCGTTCAGATACCTTGTATTGAGCGCAATGCTGTTGCAGCAATGCGTGCAATAAATGCGGTCAGCCTTGCAAGCTTTTTAAGCGACTCCCGAAAAATTTCTCTTGATAAGGTTATCGAGGTTATGCGTGAAACGGGACTTGACATTTCAAAGCAATACAAAGAAACCGCCGAGGGCGGTCTTGCAAAACTTTTGTTATAAAATCAAATATTCAAATACAAATGCTCCCCTTCTTCAGTCAGGGGAGCATTTTTGTATGTTCCTTGTATTACTTTAGGAAAAGTTCAATTACAGGATATATAACGTCAGGCTTAATGAAAGGAACATAAAGTCTGCAAGTTTTATAGTCAGCACCATAATTAAGCGCAGAACTTTCACGAAAAACTTCCTTTATCTGAACTTCACTGCCATCGTGTAAAAGCTGTGCATAGTCAACCTTGCCGCTAAGTCCTGGAATTTCAACAACTTTCCAAGGATATTGGATAATATGGATATACAGGCGTTTACCATCTTCACTTTGTGTCATACGGCAGCCTTCGGGACACATTTCAAGGAATTCCGGTTCAGCCATTGTACAACCATATATTGAACGGCTGTTATACTTCATCCAATCAGCATAAACTTTAAGCCCTTTTTCAGCACGGCTGTCTATGTATCCTCTTGATGTAGGACCAACATTCATAATTAAGTTTCCGCCCGAAGCAACACAGTTGATAAGAAGTCTGATAAGCATTTCGGGAGATTTCCAAGTGTTCTCATCACGATGGTAACCCCAAGAACCTGAGAAAGTTTCACAAGCCTCCCAAGTTGTAAGATTTCCCTCAAGATCCTTTTGCCATTTTGCCTGCTGAACCTGTTCAGGAGTCCAGATATCCTGCTCAATTCCGCAGCGGTCATTGATGATAATGCCGGGCTGAAGTTTGCGAACAAGTTCAATAAGCTTTTCTGCTTCCCAATCGTCCTTGCCCTTACCTCTGAGCCAAGTTTCATTTTCGGGGATCTTGAAGTGATCATATGAGAAGTCAAACCAAATTATATCAATTTTACCGTAATTGGTAAGAAGCTCGGTTACCTGATTTCTCATATACTCAGCATATTTCTTAATATCTCTTCCCTTATTCTGTTCAAATGCATCTTCATCTTTGCAACGGGGATGCTCCCAGTCAATCGGGAATTCGGGATGATGCCAGTCTAAAAGTGAATAGTAGAAACCAATGCGAAGTCCTTCTGCACGGAATGCATCTACAAATTCACGCAAAAGGTCACGGCCTGCTCTTGTATTTGTGCATTTATAATCGGTGTACTTGGAATCAAACATACAGAAGCCTTCGTGATGCTTTGTTGTAAAAACAACATACTTCATTCCTGCAGCCTTTGCCTGTCTTGCCCATTCCTTAGGATCATACAAATCCGGATCAAAATAGTCGAAATACTTCTGGTATTTATCCTCCGGGATATGCTCATATTTCTTAATCCACTCGTGTCTTGAGGGCATTGAATAGAGCCCCCAGTGAACAAACATACCAAAACGGTCGTGTCTGAACCATTCCGTATCGCCGGGAGTCTTTTTAACTACATAGCTTGACATATTGCTTCCTCCATAATACTAAAAATCTCATTTCAAGATACAACTGCAAGTATCTTAACTTAATTATAGCTGTAACTTAAAAGTACTGCAAGTTATTTTTTCTGCAAAAATATGGATTTTTTATCATTTATAGACCTCTCTTAAATGCTTTTTAAAAAATATTTATTATTTAAACCACTTGAAATTTAATAAGAAGTGGTGTATTATAATAATACATAGTAAAAGTTGTTATTTTTTTTTAGTACAAAAAACTTTATGGATTTTTCTATTTTGCAAATCTGGAGGTTTTGTATGCTTACAGTAAACAAATTGCCTTATATGGATTTAATTAACAAAACTCAGCTTTCCATTTATGCCGGAGGCCACGCACACGCAAAAACCGAATGGAAGGGCTTTAATAATTTTCCTGTATTTTCAAGACTATACTACATAGTTGACGGTGATCCGTATATAGAAAAAAACGGGGTTAGAAAGAATCTTGAAAAGGGCAAACTATATTTGCTGCCTACGGGTTACTCCTTTAAATACGGCAGCCAATCTTTGATGGAACAGCTTTATCTTCATATCAGCCTTAATGATTCCAATGGCTTTGACCTATTAAGAAACTGTGATAAAATACTTGAATGTGCACCGCCGGAGCGGTTTCAAGAGGATTTTATTTCCTGCTTTTCGGGTGAAAGCATAGATGTTTCATTAAGACTCAGGCAGATTACATTAGAGGCTTTACTTAAACTGTTTTCCCAGAATAACGTAAAGCTGCAAATCACAAGATACTCCAAGTGTGTAAAGTTAGCTCTTGAATATATAAGATCGCACCCATCAATACAGCTTTCTGCCGCTAACCTTGCAAAAATATCCTTTGTATCGGAAAGCACACTGTCGAAAAAATTCAAATCTGAGGTTGGTGTTACCCTTGGCAGTTACATTGACGATATCGTGATGTTTAAAGCTGAGCAGCTTTTGACAAGAAGTGATTTAACAGTTCTCCAAATAAGTGAAACATTTGATTTCTGCGACCAATTTTACTTTTCCAGACGGTTCAAATTAAAATACGGTGAAACACCGCAAAAATATCGTAAACTTAAACTTATTTAAAAAAATTTGCGAAAGCTCTTGATTTGTTATCAAAAATAGAGTATAATGTTTAGTGTATAAATATATTTTTCTAGGAGCGAAATAATTATGGCACTTGTAACAACAAAAGAAATGTTCAAAAAAGCTTACGAAGGCGGATATGCCATCGGTGCTTTCAACATCAACAATATGGAAATCGTTCAGGCAATAACCGAGGCTGCAAGCGAAGCTAAATCTCCGGTTATCCTTCAGGTTTCCGCCGGTGCAAGAAAGTATGCAAAGCAGGAATACCTTATGGCTCTTGCAAATGCCGCAATCAAGGATTCGGGCGTTGATCTTGCTCTTCACCTTGACCACGGAGCAGATTTTGAAATTTGCAAAGCTTGTATTGACGGCGGATTTACTTCCGTTATGATTGACGGTTCTCATCATAATTTTGAAGACAACATCGCAGTTACCAAAAAGGTTTGCGAATACGCTCACGAACGTGGAGTTGTTGTAGAGGGTGAACTTGGTGTACTTGCCGGCGTTGAAGATGATGTCTGTGCAGAACATTCTTCATACACACGTCCCGAAGAAGTTGAAGAATTTGTTTCAAAGACAGGCGTTGACTCTCTTGCAATTTCCATCGGCACAAGCCATGGCGCATATAAATTTAAGCCGGAACAGTGCACAAGAAATGAAAAAGGTATTCTTGTTCCACCTCCGCTTCGTTTTGATATTCTTGAAGAAATTGCTAAGAGAATTCCCGGATTCCCGATTGTACTTCACGGTGCTTCCTCTGTGCCTCAGGAATACGTTCAGGAAATCAACTCTATTGGCGGCAAACTTCCGGATGCAGTTGGAATTCCCGAAGAACAGCTTCGTCGTGCTGCAACTCTTGCTGTTTGCAAAATCAACATCGACTCTGATATCAGACTTGCTATGACAGCAGGTATCAGACGTGTTCTTAACGATGACCCCGCAGTATTCGACCCCAGAACCTACCTTACAGTAGCTCGTGCAGAAGTTAAGAAAATGGTTTCTCACAAAATCAACAACGTTCTCGGCTCTGCAGGCACACTTTAATACAAAACATAAAACGGTGTCGCAGCTTTTGCTCCGGCACCGTTGTTTTAATCCTTTTGGATATCATCATACTATAGAAAAGGAGAACAGGATTAATTAATCCTAAATAGCCCAAAAGAATGAAATGGACAGAAAATTTCCGTATTAACTCTCACGATTGTGACAGCAGCGGCAGAGTCAGAGCTGCTCTTGTGCTGAGATATATGCAGGAATGTGCAAATCTGCAGCTTCAAAATCTCGGTCCTACGGCAGATGAGCTCAGGCGTGACGGAAAGGCATTTATATTAAGCCGTCTTAATCTCAGTATCTATGGTGAGCTTTTTGCATATGACAATATAGAGGTCAGTTCCTGGGGCTGTGAAAGCAGAGGAGTCAGCTTCAATCGTTGTTACCAAATTAAAAGGAACGGTGAAATTATTGCCGAAGCAGCTTCCGTATGGGGACTTATTGGATTTGTTGACCATAAAATCTACAAAGTTGATGAGATTGAGATGGGTTTCGGCATTGATGAGCCCCTTGAACTTGATGCACCCAAAAGAGTGCATATTCCAAAGGATATATCCTTATCCCTTGTGGGTGAACGAATGGTAGTATACAGCGACCTTGACATAAACAACCATATGAACAATACAAACTACCCCGATATGCTTTGCGACTTTATACCGAATATGTCCGAAAAAAGAGTGCTTAGTATGTGTATCAGCTTTGCTAAAGAAGCAAAGCTTGGTGAAACTTTAAAGATATATATGGCAGAAAATGACGGTCAATATTATTTCCGTACAGTAAGAAGCGACGGCTCAACGAATATCGAAGCTATAATAATGGCTGAATAATTAAACGACTTTTTTTAATAATGCCGTCTGTTTGCAGATTTTATCTTTCAAAATTAAGCTCAAAACATCAAAAAGGCAGGTATAATTGAAAAATGAAAACAAAGAAATTACTACCGTTTGTTTTTTCGGTTTTGACGTTATTGCTGGAGATGCTTCCGTGGGGAGCAGTACTAAATTTCGCCACCCCAGATGGAGAACCGTACAGAAAAACATTCTCGTATTTCAACCCGATTACGTACGGATATGCAAATTTCGGGCCGTTTATTACTGCAATTCTTACAACTATACTTATGCTTCTTTGTATTATTAATCTTATAAAATACAATAATAAAATTTCCTATATATCTTTGGTTGTATCTATAATTGCATTGATTTCATCTCTTGCTCCGTTAATGCACGGGATCCGTTCTTATTCTGTCATCGGAGCTGCTATTTCTGCTTTGTTACTTTTTGAATGTATTATACTTATACCAAGAAAATGTAAATATTAAAATTCAGCAAAGAAAAAGGCATCACAAACGTACTTGTGATGCCTTTACTTTATTGATTACTTTGCCTTTGTATTTATTTCAACAAGCACTTTTGCAAGATATTCGTCGAAAGTCATAACGCCAAGATCGCCGTCCTTGCGGGAACGTACGGCAACAGTACTGTCATTCTTTTCCTTTTCGCCGATAACCAGCATATACGGGATCTTTTCAAGCTGAGCGGAACGGATCTTGTATCCGATCTTCTCATTACGCTCATCAAGGAAAGTGCGAATTCCCGCAGCTTCAAGCTTACGGTTAAGCTCCTCTGCATATTCGTGCTGCTCATATCCGATAGGAAGCACTGCAACCTGTGTCGGTGCAAGCCACGTCGGGAATGCACCCGCAAACTTTTCAATAAGAAGTGCAAGAGTTCTTTCATAACAGCCGATTGATGTGCGATGAATAATATACGGGCGGCGCTTTTGACCGTCTACATCTATATATTCCATACCAAAACGCTCTGCAAGAAGCTGGTCAATTTGAATTGTGATAAGTGTGTCTTCCTTACCGTGTACGTTCTTAATCTGAATATCAAGCTTCGGGCCATAGAACGCAGCTTCACCAATACCGATAGAATATTTAATTCCAATACTATCAAGTATTTTCTTCATTGCGTCCTGCGCTTCTGCCCACTGTTCGTCTGTTCCCTCGTATTTATCTCTGTTGTTGGGATCCCATTGTGAGAAGCGGTAGGAAACGTCATCGCCAAGACCGATTGTATCAAGCATATACTTTGCAAGTTCAACGCAGCCCTTAAATTCTTCCTCAAGCTGCTCGGGACGTATAATAAGATGTCCTTCGGAAATTGTAAACTGACGTACTCTTATAAGACCGTGCATTTCTCCGCTGTCTTCATTACGGAAAAGGGTTGAGGTTTCACCAAGACGCATTGGAAGCTCTCTGTATGAGCGTTGGCGGTTGAGGAAAACTTGATACTGGAATGGGCAGGTCATAGGGCGAAGTGCAAAAACTTCCTTGTCCTTTTCTTCATCACCGAGAACAAACATACCTTCCTTGTAGTGTCCCCAATGTCCCGAAATCTTATAAAGATCGGATTTAGCCATAAGAGGTGTTTTTGTAAGGAGATATCCCCTTCTCTGCTCCTCATCTTCAACAAAGCGCTGAAGAAGCTGTATTACTCTTGCTCCCTTTGGAAGAAGTATAGGAAGTCCCTGACCGATTACATCAACCGTTGTGAAAAGCTCAAGCTCACGGCCAAGCTTATTGTGGTCACGCTTTTTAGCTTCTTCTACGGCAGCAAGATGCTCCTTAAGCATATCTTTCTGTGGGAATGCTACACCGTAAATACGCTGCAGCTGCTTATTATTCTGGTCACCTTTCCAATATGCACCCGTGCACTGAATAAGCTTTAACGCTTTAACTGCACCGGTTGAGAACAGATGAGGTCCAGCACAAAGATCAACAAATTCTCCCTGTGTGTAGAAGGAAATTTCCTCACCATCCGGAAGCTCCTCAATAAGCTGCACCTTATAAGGTTCGTCTTTACTTGTCATAAGAGCAATTGCATCTTTTCTTGAAAGGGTTGAGCGTTCAATCAAAAGATTTTCTTTAACAATTTTCTGCATTTCAGCTTCTATTTCAGACAAAACCTCAGGGGTAAATGCAGTATCGCTGTCAATGTCATAGTAGAATCCATTGTCAACAGCAGGACCGATTGTAAGCTTAGCCTCGGGATAAAGGCGTTTAACAGCCTGCGCCAAAATATGAGATGCAGTGTGCCAAAAAACGTGCTTACCCTCTGAGTCATCAAAAGTAAGTATCTTCACGTCGCTGTCAGATGAAATTTCATAAGACAGTGCAACAATTTGTCCGTTAACAAGTGCTGCAAGAGATGAACGATCGGTAAGACCTTCACCCTTTGCCGCCTCATAGACAGTAATGGGAGCGTCAAATGTTAATTCGTTTGCGCCTTCAAATTTGATTTTAAACATAAAACCTTTCCTTTCATCCCCGAGGATATAAAAACACCCCGAGGTATATTAATATCATACCTCGGGGTGAGATAATTCTCACGGTTCCACCCGATTTTTTCACTCTGTTTTGCGGCATAACACCGTAATCCGTATAACGCCGGTACGTCGCACCATTTCCTGTGCGAAGCTTTTTTGAACGGCGGTTGCCTCAAAACAAGTACAATAAATTCCTTTCAGCAAAGCGGAATTTTCTCTGGAAATGTACCAAAAAAGCTATCGGCTCCGTTCAGCCTTTATAACATTATACACCCATTACAACCTTCTTGTCAAGCTTTATAAAAAAATTTTTAAAAATCGTTGACTTATTATTAACCCTGTGATATAATGTATATATAATTATATATTGTCATTATTTTCGGAGGACTTTATTTTATGAAACATATTACTACTTTAAATACAAAGAGCCTTTGCGACAGCGCAAAGAACGGCGGTTGCGGTGAATGTCAGACCTCTTGTCAGTCTGCGTGCAAGACCAGCTGCGGCATTGCAAATCAAAAATGTGAAAGCACAAAGAAACCCGCTCATATTTTAACTCTCACAACAAAAAATCTTTGCGACAGCGCAAAGAATGGCGGCTGCGGTGAATGTCAGACTTCTTGTCAGTCTGCGTGCAAAACCAGCTGCGGCATTGCAAACCAGCAGTGCGAGAACAAGTAAGTATATCGCATAGAAATGCCGCCTTTGGCGGCATTTTTTGTGATTATTGCTTAGATTTCGAAAGGATTATATAAAAATGATACATTGCTATAAGCTTGGCGGACTTAATATTGTTCTTGATATATATTCAGGCTCGGTACACGTTGTTGACGAGGTCGCATACGATATTATAAAAAACTACGAAAGTACAGACAAAAATGTTCTAAAGGCAGAAATACTCAAAAAATACAAAAACAGCAATGAAATTACCGAAGCAGATATTGACGAATGTTTTAATCAAGTTGAGGAGCTTCGTCTTGGGGGTAAGCTGTTTACACAGGATACGTTTGAAAATCTTGCAGGCGATCTTAAGAAAAAAAACGAGGGCATTGTAAAAGCTCTTTGCTTACATATTGCCCACGCTTGTAATTTAAACTGCTCCTACTGTTTTGCAAGTCAGGGCAATTACAAAGGAGAACGTTCCTTAATGAGCTTTGAAGTTGGAAAAAGAGCTCTCGATTTTCTTATAGAAAACTCCGGAACAAGACATAATCTTGAGGTTGACTTTTTCGGCGGTGAGCCGCTGATGAATTTTGACGTTGTTAAAGAGCTGGTTAAATATGCCAGAAGCATAGAAAAAGCTCACAATAAAAACTTCCGCTTTACACTTACAACAAACGGTATGTTAATCGATGATGACGTCATTGAATTTGCAAACAAAGAGTGTAGTAATGTTGTTTTAAGTCTTGACGGACGAAAAGAGGTTCACGACCGCTTCCGTGTTGATTATTCAGGTAATGGAAGCTACGACAGAATTGTGCCCAAATTCCAGGAGCTTGTAAAAAAACGAGGCGGAAAAAACTACTATATGCGAGGAACATTCACACACGCAAACCCGGATTTTCTCGAAGATATAAAAACTATGCTTGATCTTGGCTTCCGTGAGCTCAGCCTTGAGCCTGTAGTATGTGCTGAGAATGACCCCTCTGCTCTTACAATGGAAGATCTTCCAATCGTTCTTGATCAATATGAAAAACTTGCAAACCTTATGCTTGAAAAACATAGACAAGGCGACGATTTCACCTTCTACCACTATATGATTGACCTTAAAAGCGGGCCTTGCGTATATAAACGTATTTCGGGCTGCGGTTCCGGAACTGAATATATGGCAGTTACACCTTGGGGTGATCTTTACCCCTGTCATCAATTTGTAGGCGAGGAAAAATTTAAGCTTGGAGATGTTTTTAACGGCGTCACAAACAAAATAATTCAAGATGAATTTGCCGCTTGTAACGTATACACTCGGCCGGAATGTAAGGACTGTTGGGCAAAATTATACTGTTCGGGCGGTTGTGCCGCTAATGCATATCACGCAACAGGTTCTGTAAACGGCGTATACAAGTACGGCTGTGAGCTTTTCAAAAAGCGTATGGAATGTGCAATTATGCTGGAAGCAGCAAAAATGACAGAATAAAAGGTTTTTATATAAAACCCGGAAATATTGCTCCAAAAGAGCAGAAAGGTTACTTTTATTTTAAAGGGCTGTGAAAAAATGAAAACGCCGATTTGGGATTTTGTAAATGAATATTCAAAAAGTAATGCCGTGCGTTTACATATGCCCGGGCATAAAGGTGCTGCAAGAATCGGGTCAGAGCCTTACGATATAACTGAAATTGACGGCGCTGACGTGCTTTATTCTGACGGTAACGGCATTATTTCAGAAAGTGAAAATAATGCAAAAAGCCTTTTTGGCACGAAAAAAACACTTTACTCTGCCGAAGGCTCTACTTTATCTATAAAAGCAATGCTGTATCTTACCGTCCTTTATGCTAAAAATAAGGGAGAAAAGCCGTTAATATTAGCAGGAAGAAATGCCCATAAGGCTTTTATCTATGGTGCTTCACTTCTTGATATAGACGTAGAATGGCTCAGGGGCGATAGTCTTTACTCATTTTCAATACATCCCGAAGAGCTTTCAAAAAAGTTGGCAGAAATGAAATCAAAGCCAACCGCATTATATATTACATCTCCGGACTATCTCGGAAATATTATAGATATTTCCGCCTATTCCAAGGTGTGCAAAAAAGCAGGTGTATTGTTGCTTGTGGACAATGCTCACGGAGCATATTTGAACTTCTTGTCCCCGTCGCTCCACCCGATTTCACTAGGAGCCGATGTATGTTGCGACTCTGCTCATAAGACCTTGCCCGTACTAACAGGTGGAGCTTACCTACATATTGGCAAAAATTCACCAGAATTTTTTTCCGATATGGCAGAATCGGCTATGAAGCTTTTTGCTTCAACAAGTCCTTCATATCTTGTCCTGGCATCTCTTGATATTGCTAATAAGTATATTTATAACGAATATAAAGACAAGCTTGAAAATTGTTTGCAAAAGCTCTCAAAACTTAAAAACAGTCTTATAAACAACAGTTTTACACTTGTCGGGAATGAGCCTTTAAAGCTCACAATTTCCTCAAAGCCATACGGTTATGAGGGTTATGAAATCTCAAAAATACTGAAAGATAATGGAATTATCGTTGAGGCTTCCGACCGTGACTTTGTAACAATGATGTTCACACCGGACAACAGTGACGATAATTTTTTAAAAATCGAAAAGATTTTTATGTCCATTTGTAAAAAAACGCCTATTTTGAATCAGCCGCCTGCTGTCCCAAAACTTACTTCAAAACTTTCACTAAGAGAAACGCTTTTCGGCATATCCGAGATGGTAAATGTCAAAGATGCTGTAGGAAGAGTTTTAGCAGAGCCGTCTGTTTCCTGCCCGCCTGCAATTCCGATAGCTGTTTGCGGAGAGGTTATAGATCCCGGCACTGTTGCGCTTTTTGATTATTATAAAATTGAAAGTGTCCGTGTTTTAAAGCATAATATTTAGTTATTTGTCAACACAAATTGTTTTTGATACTTTTAGATTAAATCTATTGATATTATTATAAATCATATGGTATAATAAAATAGTGAGGTAAAAATGGTTTTCCATATAGACAGCACTTATGACGGAGCTACAATAAAAGATTTACTATATAATAACATTAATATTTCAAGAGGATTTATAACAAAGCTTAAAAAGCTTGAAAACGGAATTACGGTCAATGGAGAACACGCTACCGTAAGACGCGTTTTGAGAAGCGGCGATATTCTTTGCCTTATGACCGAGGACAGCGAAGAAGAACAAAATGAAAATCTTGTGCCGACAAAAATGCCTCTTGATATTATATTTGAAAATGATGACATAATTGCGGTAAATAAGCCCTATAATATAGCAACCCACCCATCAATAAAACATTATGACGATACTCTTGCAAACGGGCTTGCCTATTATTTTAAAAGCAAAAATACTCCGTTTATATTTCGTGCAGTCAATCGTCTTGACAAAGATACAAGCGGTATTGTATTAATAGCCAAAAACCGCATTTGCGCAAACAAGCTGTCAATACTCTCACAAAAAGGTAAAATTAAAAAAAGCTATATTGCAGTCCTCGACGGCGTACTGCCTGAAAAATCCGGACAAATCTGCGCCCCTATAAGACGTCGGGAAGAAAGCATTATATTCAGAGAAGTCTGCAACCCATCAGACAAGGGTGCAAAACCGGCAATCACAGAATACGAAACAATTGCCCAAAACGGACAAGCATCTATTGTTTTAGCGGGTCTTATAACAGGCCGCACTCATCAATTAAGAGTGCATTTTTCAAGTATGGGAGCTTCAATTATCGGCGATGAGCTTTATCCGATTCAAAATGATAAATGTTCGGCATTGAATAAAGGCGCTTCAAGACTGGCACTTCACGCCTGCTTGCTTGAAATTAATTATGATAATAATAACAAGTTTGTCTTAAGCGCACCGATTCCCGATGATATGAAAAAGCTTTGTGATGAGATTGACACGTCAGGAAAGCTTAATCGCCGCCTTTAAGTGCACACAAAAGATTACGGAGATTATGGTCTAATGTTTAAAAATATATCTGCAGTTATAAAAAAATACTGTCCTATTCCCTCCATTTTCATTTTCTGCATTACTATTTTCAGTGTATTTATACACATATTATGTCTTTCGTCAGCTACATTTTCTGACACATTTAATTTATATATATCCTCTTTTTTCAGAGGAATTCTTTCGTCAATAACAGATTTTTTACCTTTTTCCATTGCAGAAACCATAATTCTGTTTTTACCTATCTTATTTATTATAGTGCTTGTAATCTGCTTCAAGAAAACTAAAAAAGGGACTACAGAAAGTGCTCGTTTTTTATGCGGTTTTGC
>JAZNAB010000013.1:0-6250 GCA_045586285.1 Candidatus Flemingiibacterium sp.
AATATTAATGCTGTCTGATGCGGAATTGTGTAATGGTAGCACGGCAGACTCTGACTCTGTTTGTCTGGGTTCAAATCCTAGTTCCGCAGCCATTTTGAGTAGAGCCTCCGATAACGGAGGCTCTACTTTTTTTAAATGTTAAATCGGGGTGTGGCTCAGTTTGGTAGAGCGCTTGGTTCGGGACCAAGAGGTCGGGTGTTCGAATCACCTCACTCCGACCAAAACGAAAAGGAACGGTTCATCCGTTCCTTTTTCTCCTGCTCCTCACGCCACTTTTGAAACTTCGCCATTTCTTCCTCATTGTTAAAAAACTCGGTGATGATTGGCGGCACGATCTTCAAGATTTCGTGCTCGGGGATTTGGGAGCGACATCGGTATCAGTAAATTGATTCTACTATCGCAGCGTAGAATATAAAAAAGTAAAAACGGTATAACGTCGAAATGTTATACCGTTTTTTGTTTTGCACTGCTATAAATTGCTTCAGATATACATAGTATCCGTAAACTATATTATCGAAAAACATTTTTGTCTAACATATTTACCGATAGTATCTTGAATAGAAGTAACAAAGTTTTTATTGTATCTTTGCTGTGTCTTGAAAAAGTTATGCGGTTACAATGTTAGCTGCTTCTTGAAATTCCGGTAATTTTTTAGCGTCTTCACGCATTTTGTATTTAAGAATCTTTCCGGCGGCATTCATCGGGAAGCTATCTACGAAAACCACATATCTGGGCGTTTTATGCTTTGCCATATGATCCATAACGTATTGCTTTATTTCATCTGCGGTACATTCTACCCCCGGCTTGAGAATCACACATGCCATAATTTCTTCACCGTACTGTTTATCCGGAACACCGATTACTTGTACGTCGGAAACCTTTGGGTGTGTATAGATGAAGTCTTCGATTTCTTTCGGATAGATGTTTTCACCGCCACGGATAATCATATCCTTGATTCTGCCGGTGATTTTATAATTACCGTCGGGAAGGCGCCTTGCAAGGTCACCGGTATGAAGCCAACCGTTTTTGTCAATTGCTGCAGCTGTTGCGGCAGGCATCTTATAATAACCTTTCATAATGTTATAACCACGAGCAACGAATTCACCGTCCACATTATCGGGGCAGTCAAGACCGGTTTCAGGATCGACAATTTTGCACTCTACGCCGAAAATTGCACTGCCTACGGTATTTACACGGGTTTCAATACTGTCGGTTGTCTTGGACATAGTAGTGGCTGGTGATGCTTCTGTCTGACCGTAAGTGATGCAAATTTCATTCATATGCATCTTTTCAATAACTTCTTCCATAACCTTGATCGGACAGGGGGAACCCGCCATAATACCTGTTCGCATATGGCTGAAATCGGTCTTATCAAAATCCTCGTGTCCCAACATAGCAATAAACATAGTAGGAACACCGTGGAAAGCTGTGATCTTTTCTTTGTTGATACAAGCAAGCCCTTTTTTGGGGGAAAATGCGGGAATAGGGGACATTGTGGTGCCGTGTGTCATAGATGCAGTCATAGCAAGAACCATACCGAAACAGTGGAACATAGGAACTTGAATCATCATTCGGTCAGCGGTTGATAAGTCCATACAGTCACCAATCGCTTTACCATTATTAACCACATTATAGTGAGTCAGCATAACTCCTTTGGGGAATCCTGTTGTACCGCTGGTATACTGCATATTACATACATCGTGCTTGTTTATCAAAGCGGCACGGCGATATACGGCTTCAATAGGAGTTCTTTCTGACATTGCCATAGCTTCGTCCCAAGTCAAACAACCCTTTTGCTTTGATTCAACGGTAATAACATTTCTTAAGAAAGGAAGCTTTCTGCTGTGAATCGGTTTTACTTCATCGTTCTGCTCAAGCTCAGGAACAAGCTGCTTAATAATAGAAACATAATCTGAATCCTTGTATCCGTCTACCATAACTAATGTATGGGTATCGGACTGACGAAGCAGATATTCCGCTTCGTGAATCTTATATGCAGTGTTTACGGTAACAAGAACAGCACCGATTTTTACTGTTGCCCAAAATGTAATATACCAAGCCGGAACATTGGTTGCCCAAATAGCAACGTGGTCACCTTGCTTGACTCCCATACTTATTAGTGCACGTGCAAAGGTATCTACATCATCACGGAATTCACTGTAGGTACGAGTGTAATCAAGCTCAGTATAGCGAAAAGCATACTGATCCGGAAATTCTTCGCACATACGGTCAAGAACCTGCGGAAACGTCAGGTCAATTATCTGATTCTTTTCCCATACATAAAAGCCGTCGCCACGGTTGTTTCTTTGAAGACGTTCTGTATTTCCACCGCATTCGAGATATTGTGACATAAAATTTGCATAATGTGGGAATACTATACCTGCATCGGAAAGATCCGGATCATATTGCTTAAGCCATTCAAGAGAAATATATCCTTCAAAGTTAAGTGAGCGTAAAGCCTTCATATATTCTGCCATAGGCGGCAAATCACCTTCACCTACAAGGCGATATTCGACTTTACCGTTTACTACAACAGAGTCTTTGATGTGGCAGTGTTTAATATATGCGCCAAGATTGTTTATAGTTGTTTCGGGCATTTCATTATTATAGCGATAAGGGTGGTTCCAATCCCAAAGAGCACCTACGTTGTCGCTGCCAATTTGCGCAAGAACATCAGAAAGACGTGCAGTATCTGAATATACACCGTTTGTTTCGATAAGAAGAGTAACTCCGGCCTCTTCAGCAATAGGTGCAAGAATTTTCATAGGTTCAATGATATTTTCATCGGGAAAATCAGTTGTAATTTCTGCAGTCAGATCGCCGAGAACACGTATATAGGGGGTGCCGAGAGTTGCTGCAAGAGCAATATATTCCTTCAGTTCGGCTATAGATTCTTCGTGCTTATCCTTAAAGCGAAGCGCACAGCCGGAAGAAAGACAGCAAATTTCCAAGCGAAGCTGTTTTAAAGTCGCTTTTGTTTCTTCAAGGTTTTCAGGGAGAAACGGGGAAGCGTTGACAGAGAAAATGTCATTTCCAAGGCCACGCATTTCAATTCCGTGAAATCCGAAGTCTTTTGCTAACGTATAAATATCTGTCCAGGTAAATCCACTGCACCCCAGCGTAGAAAAAGAAAGTTTCATAGTATCTAGTATCCTTTCAAAAAATAAAGAGTTTTGTTATCTGAAGAAACAAAAAAGCCTTCATCTCGTCAGAAACAATTCTGACAGAGACGAAAGCTTAAAAACTTCCGCGGTACCACTCTGTTTGGTATAAAAAATACCCATCTCATCAAGCACAACGCAATGCTCTTCCCGGATAACGGTGGGATTCCGTTCATATCTACTATTCCTGCATATACGGAATGTTCGGATGACTGCTATGGGGTGAGTACATCGAAACCAATCACTGCCTTTCACCTTCCGGCAGCTCTCTGTAGATCTTTATCCGATGGGGATTCCCCAATCACTGCATTATATTAGTTACATTATAACACTATATTTAAAATTTGTCAAGTGAATATTTGTAATTTATTCTATTGAATATTTCAACTTAATAAAATCAAACATAGATCAAGCAGAGTCGAAAAAAACGAAAGTTAAGTAATGGTAATATATTATTTGCCGAGTTTTTTAAGGTCATTCTTGCGGATTTCCACACGTCTGACCTTGCCGCTGATTGTTTTTGGAAGCTCGTCAACAAAATCTACAATTCTTGGGTATTTGTATGGAGCAGTATGCGTTTTGACATATTCTTGGATTTCCTTTTTCAGATCGTCAGTTTTTTCTGTTCCTTTTACAAGTACAACGGTAGCCTTGACAATTTGGCCGCGTACTTCATCTGGAACAGGTGTAACAGCACATTCCAAAACGTAAGGAAGCTCCATAATAACACTTTCAATTTCAAACGGGCCGATACGGTAGCCGGAAGACTTGATAACGTCATCAATACGGCCGACATACCAAAGGTATCCGTCTTCATCCATAGTTGCCTGGTCACCGGTGTGGTAGTATCCGTCGTGCCAAACCTCATTTGTCTTTTCATCATCAAGATAATATCCAACAAACAGACCGCACGGAACGCTGTCTTTTGTGCGGATACAGATTTCACCGGTATCACCGGTATTGCACTCATTGCCATCGGGATCAAGGACAACGACATCATAAAGAGGACTTGGTTTGCCCATAGAACCGATCTTTGTTGTAGAGCCTACAAAGTTTGCAATTGAAAGGGTAGTTTCGGTTTGACCGAAGCCTTCCATAATAGTAAGTCCGGTGGCTTTTTTAAATTGATTGAATACCTCTGGATTTAGAGCTTCGCCTGCTGTGGTCGCATATTCGATAGAAGAAAGGTCATATCTTGAAAGATCTTCCTTGATGAAGAAGCGATACATAGTTGGGGGAGCACAAAAAGTAGTAATATGATATTTTGCGAACATCGGCAAGATATCTTCTGAGTGGAATCTATCAAAATCATATGTGAATACTGCAGCTTCGCAAAGCCACTGACCGTAAAGTTTTCCCCAAAGAGCCTTACCCCAACCGGTGTCGGAGATGGTGAAATGAAGGCCATCGGGATTTACGTTGTGCCAATGTTTTGCAGTCGGATAATGACCGAGGGCATATTTATAAGAGTGGGTTGCGATACGAGGATATCCGGTTGTTCCTGATGTAAAGAGCATCAGCATTGGGTCATTGCCGCAAGGCGTATTTTCGGTACGGTTGTAATGTGTACTGAAACGCTCCATTTCTACGTTGAAATCGTGCCAACCATCCTTGCTTCCGCCGACTAAAACTTTCAGCATATCAGGGAAGTTTGCAGCAGCCTTCTCCGCTTCCGCAGATACATCACCGTCAGCTGTACAAACAATTGCTTTTACCTTAGCTGCCTTGTATCTGTAGTCAAAGTCGTGCTCCACAAGCTGATTAGTCGCAGGGATTGCGATAGCTCCGATCTTATGGAGAGCGAGCATACAGAACCAGAATTGATAGTGTCTTTTGAGAACCAGCATCACAGTATCGCCTTTTTTGATACCGAGAGATTCAAAGTAATTAGCGGTTTTTGCTGAATATTTCTTCATATCGTTGAATGTGAATCTGCGATCTGTTTTGTCGTTTGCTACCCACATCATAGCAAGCTTGTCGGGATTTTTATCTGCGATTGCATCTACACAATCAAATGCGAAGTTAAAGGTATCTTCGTTCTTGAAAGTGATTCCGTTAAACACACCGTTTTCATCGTATGTAGATGTTACATAGTTATCTGCTACTGTAGCAACAGAAGATCCTGAGGCAGTAACTTTATGAGCAGTATAGGGTACTTCCGGATATTCTTCGCTTACAAGTCCGTCTTGTGGATTGAGAACTACTGCGTGGAATTCGCAGCCACCTTCACTTACGGCAATCATACCGTGAGGGATTAGGCTGTTATAGAAGATGGAGTCACCTTCGTGTAGGATATCAACGTGATTGCCAACCTGTACTTTGAGTGAACCCTTTACAATGACATCAAACTCCTGACCGTTATGAGAATTAAGCTTAATCGGTAAGTTCTGTTCTTCGGGAATATACGGGAATTTTACGAGGAAAGGTTCAGCAAGTTTTTCTTTAAATTTTGGCGCAAGGTTATTATATTCAACACCGTGCTGCTTTAAAATTTTAAGTCCTTCGCCTTTTCTGGTGATAGCAAAAGAAGTAAGAGTTGTACTGCTTCCTTCAAGCAGGTCAACGACCTCTACATCACACGCTTTTGCGCATTTGTAGATAAAGGTAAAACTGAAATCTGTATTACCTTGCTCTAGAATACGATATTCCTCAACTGATACACCGGTGAGTTTTGCAAGTTCATCCTGAGTATATCCTTTTGCTTCACGAAGGTCTTTTATTCTTCCTGCAACTTCTTTCAAACTGTAATCCATAATTTTGTTTCCTTTCAAATTTTGAAATTTTAATAACAAATCTGAATAAAACAAAAACTCGCCTCAAAGGATAAACTTTGAGACGAGCATTAAACCCGTGGTACCACTCAAATTACGGAATAAGGTCATTCCGTCACTTTCTAGGACTCTAACAAGTCCTTTGCTTTTACGCAGCATTACGGAAGGAGTCTACTTGTTTTCACGTTCGGTCCTCCGACTCAGAAGTGATAGGTCTTGGAAAGATCGGCTATTGCCTTGCACCAACCGGCAACTCTCTGTTTTGCTTTACATTCCGACCGTCTTCGTCACAGTCGTTTTTGTGATATTCAAATTGTG
>JAZNAB010000014.1:0-12227 GCA_045586285.1 Candidatus Flemingiibacterium sp.
TGCATAATTTTTATTGATTTTTGCAATGGCGTATGTTATCATATATTCACGACGCAAGTGCCGTGACAATTCAAACGGCATATGCGGCGAAATACAAACGGAGGAACAAATCAAAATGAAAAAATCTAAAAGATTTATGTCAGGCGCTCTTGCAACAATAATGATTGCTGCGGCGCTTATGACAAATGCTGCGGCAAAGTCTTACGATGACGTTGAAACCGGCAGCAAACACGCCGAACAAATTGAAATACTTTCCGACATAGGAGTTATTAAAGGCACAACAGAAACAGAATTCTCACCAGAAAAAGATGTTACAAGAGAACAGATGGCTCTGCTCCTATTCAGACTTATGCTCGGCAAGGATTCCGCAGGTGCAGTAAATACTACAGCCTTTACTGACCTTTACGATCCCACCTATAACGGTGCAATTTCCTGGGCAAATGCTTCAGGATTTATCAGAGGAACATCAAACACCACCTTTGCTCCAAGAGAAGGCATCACACTTCAGGACGCAATGGCAATGCTCGTAAGAGCACTCGGTCACGATTCTGCAAATATGAACGGGGGTTACCCTTGGTCATACATTGATGCGGCAGTAAAACTTGACCTTGACCAGAACTTAGAAGATATTCCTTACACAAAGGAGCTTTCCCGTGCAGAAGTTGCTTCACTTCTTTATAATGCACTTACAGCAGAATATCTTATTCCAAGAACAGCTCCAAACGGTATGACATTCTATGAATCCACCACAATTATCGAAAGAGTTTTCGGTTACGAAATCAACGAAGCGGTAATAGTTGCAACAAATCACTATGCACTTGACGGCGTTGACACAGTAACAAAGGACGGATACGTTACCGTTCATACCGACAAGGGCTTTATTACCGTTAAATTTGAGGAGCTCGGCCTTGAAGGCGCTGCAGATTCTCACTTTGGCAAAAACTTAAAGCTTGTTTATAAGATTGATGAAAAAACAAAGCTTGTAAATGTTCTCGGCTGCACCGAGGTTAGCAAAACTGAGTCTGTTTCCACTATTACATTTGGAAAAGATAATAGTTTTGTTGAAATCGGCGGCACTAAATATCAGGTTGTAGAAACACTTTCCGACGCTCTTGCAACAAATGCAAACGAAATTTTAGTTTATACCTACACAAAGAGCGGAACACTTACAAAGCTAACATCTAACGAACAGCTTGCAGCTCTTACAGGCGCTTTTGATGCAAAGCTTATCTATAACGACAAAAACAGCGCTACCGCTGACCGCCTCATAATCAAGCCTTTCGCTTTTGGAAAGCTTGCAATCAGCGGCGGAAAAATCAACCTTGCAGACAATATGAAGGCAGAAGATTTAACTGTAATTAACCCCGACAACGCCAAAAACGGCAGCCACGTACTTTACTTCTTCAACGAAGCAAATAAAACACTTGAGCTTTCCGCAGTATTACCTGTTTTAGAAGCAGGAACAGTATCAAAGCTTACCGATACTACCGCTACTATCGGTGGAGCGGTATATAAGCTTGGTTGTGAAAAACTTGGTGTAAGCGCTGAGTCTATCCGCTCACTTCTCACCGTAGGCCAGACAACAAAGATTGTAGTATACGGTGATATGATTATGGCGCTTGAAGCTACTGAAGCTTCCGCTTTAGCACAGTCCGAATACCTTGTAGCTCGCAGTGAAACCACTCCCGCATTCGTAAACGGCAAACTTCAATATGTTATGGACGTTATTATCGACGGTTCGGTTAAAACAATTGCCGTTACAAACCGCAGCGTAACTGCAGGTAACGTATATCGTTACACAATTGATGAAACCGGCACATATACCCTTATTGCCCGCTCTGAAGCAGGCGGCTTAATCTTAAGCGGCTCTGATAAGTTTGTACAGTCCGACTCTGTAAACGATGAAATTGCTTTCCATATCGGTTCTGCAGATTCAAGTGAAATTACAAAGACAAGCTCACACTTCACCTTATCTGCAGGCAGTGCAGATGCAATAGCTTCTCATATGGAAAATGCTGATGAAATCAAGTTTATTACAACCGATAAGACAACTATTATCGTAAACAACAACGGTACAATATCAGTAGTAAACGGAATCTTCGATGCAGCACTCAATATTGAAGACGGCGCTGCTGTAACAGCGATTTTCGATAATGAAGTAGGTTCTATTGAAAGCCTTCGCTTTATGTATATTTCAAACGGCTCATTCGGCGGTGTTGACGTTACAGCACACAGTGTCAAGGTGCTTGAAAGCATCGGTAAGGAGCTTGTAGACGGACAGGTATACAGCATCTACCGTGTACTTGACATTCATACAGGTAAAATATCAGAAATGCGTTCAACCGAAGCTTCCTTAACAACAGGCAAAAACTATTTAACAAACGTTGACGGTCTTATTACATCATCTGAAGCAAGCGTTACAAACGGTGTTATTACAGGATTTACAAAATCCACAATCACTATCGGCGGCGAAACCTATAAGCTCGCTTCCGACATTATGATTAACATTCTTAATGACGACGCAACAGTAACAGCTGCTTCTATTGCTGAAATCTTTATGAACAATGTTGAATATATCACAAGCAACGGTACTGTAACCTCTATCGTTAGTCTTGGAAAAGCAGCCTTCAGTGCATCTTATGAAGCAGGTGAAATTACAATTTCCGCAGTCAGCTCCATTCGTGACGATGCTGAATGTACCCTCACAAAGCTTTTCAAGGTTGCAGATGAAGAGTTAGTTGAAATCGACACTTCAGAAGCAGAAATTGAAAACCTTCCCGTTGACAACTTCTCAGCTTGCATTACTTTAGCAGAAGCTCTTGAAGCAGGTGAATACTCATTAAGCTTCAAGGTAAACGGCATTGACTTTACTGTTGACTTTACAGTTGAATAATAAATCAAAACAAAAAACAGTTTTATAAATACTAGACAAAGCACATACTGCAAAAAAGGACAGAGAATTTAAACATTCTCTGTCCTATCTTTTTTGAATTTAAATAAAGTGCCGAATTTTTGATACAAATATAAATCAGTCTTGTTTTTTGTATGCTGCATCTACGGGGCAAATCGTTACGCAAATATTGCAGTCACGGCACTTTTCGTCATCTATGCTGAATTTGCCCTCATCGCTGATAATAATTGCCTTAAACGGACATTCAACGTCGCAAGTCCCGCAGCTTATACACTTATCTCTGTTTATAGCGTGTTGTGCCATATCAATATCTCCATCTGTAATTACTTATTTTCCGCACGTTTTCTATGCTTTAACATACGAAGCTTTACATAAACCTTCGGCATTTTATTTACAAGAAAATCTTTAAGCTTATTACGTGCAGCGGCATATATATCGTGAACCTTTACCAAAAACTTATATGGAACGTGCTTTCCGCAAACACGGCAATCAAGCCACTTTTCGTAAGGTTCTCCAAGCCATTTCGGAAGCTTGTACGCAAGTTTATAACGTTTAACAAAATGCATAAAATATGCCTCTATAAACAATACTTGCTCCTCAGGGAATTGAGGCTGAACAAGCGGTACACGTCTTGTAGTAAAGTCTCCATCAGGAATAAATCCCGCCTCTTTGGAAATTTCATAAAGCGGAGTTCCCTCATAGGGATAAAAAATATTGGGGATTGTTCTGTCGCTTCTGATTTTAGCATTCAGCTTAATTGTCTTAAGGGCACGGTGGATATCCTCAAAAGGAAGACCGATTATGTTATAGGTCAACTGTGCAATTCCGTATTTATGGAACCAGCCGGAGCAACGTATAATCATTTCGTCTGTCTGATAACGGCGAAGATACTTAAAACGCATCTCGGGGTCGCCGCTTTCAAGTCCCATATCAATAGTATAAAAACCTGCCTCTTTCATCTTTTTAACAGTTTCCTCTGTAAGAATATCAAAGCGGATATTGCCGGTACAAGGAAGATGAATTTCCTTTGTATACATTTCAATAAACTTATCAAACCAATCGGGAAACATATTAAAAATCGCATCACGGAAGTTAATAAACTTAATTTGAGGGTGTTTGCCAATAAGGGTTTTCAAATAAAGAATTGCATTTTCCGGCGAACGAAAACGAGCATATATTTTCTTGTTGGGGTACACTTTTCTGAAATTTCCGTTACCGCAATAGGTACAGTTATAAAAACAACCACGGCTGACAACTACAATAGCAGTTCCAACCTTTGAAGATTCGAGGTTATCAAAATCAAAAAGCTCAAAATCGGGAATAGGCAGTCTGTCAAGATCTTCGAAAAGCGGTCTTATTGGATTCTTCTTGATTTCACCGTTTGGAAGCTTGAAATAAAGACTTTCAACATCAGTATAATCTTCCCCCGCTGACATTTTATCACAAAGCTCCAGCTCCGCATATTCTCCGTCACCGACACAAACACAGTCAACGCCCTCAACAGAAAGAACCTCATCGGGAACAAGGGTACAATGATAGCTTCCGCAAATTACAAATGCATGGGGGCAAATCTCTTTTGTCCATTTAATATAGTTGCAGCAATCAGGAAAAGCAGTTGTTCTTATGGAAAAACCGATGATATCATACTCTCCTGCCTGTTCAAGACGCTCCTTAAAAGCCTTCTCAGTGTGAAGATTCAAAAGGTGCAAAAGACCGACGTGATGTCCGCCCTGCTTCAGAACAGCAGATATAGACGCAAGTCCTTCACTATAGTTACCCCCGCTGGTCTTTCTCTGACAATCTCTGTCAGTATAATCAGGATATACAAGAAGCACACGAGCCTTGCGCCCATTCAAATTTTTAAGCTCCATATTCGCTCCATTTCAATGTGAAAATCACATATTACAGATTTATTTTATAAGTCCTATATTACAATTTATCATATAAAAAAACACATATTAATTATAGCATAGCGCAATAAAAAAGTCAACAATAAAAAGTTTTGCCACTCTTGTGGCAGAACTTTAAAATTAAAGAACTACAGTACCCTCATAAATAGTGTATGCATCTCCTGAAAGATATATCGCCTCATCTGTATAACGGATTTTAAGATCACCGCCACGAAGTTTAACAGTAATTTCCTCATTTTTAGGGCAGAAACCGTTTTCAACTGCCGCAACTACCGCCGCACAAGCTCCGCTGCCGCAAGCAAAGGTTTCACCAGAGCCACGTTCCCAAACACGCATTTTAAGTGTTTTATTATTAATAACCTTAACAAATTCAACATTCACACGTTCAGGGAAAATCGGATCATTTTCAAATTTGGGTCCAATCTCTTCAAGGTTCAGATTGTCAAGAACAGTATCAAACTCATCGTTAAATAAAACGCAGTGCGGATTTCCCATAGAAACGCAGGTAATACGATATCTGCCGCCTGCCACTGATACGGGAATACCGATAACAGTATCTCCGGCAATCTTTACGGGAATTCTCGACGGATGAAGCTCCGCTTTTCCCATATTCACTGTTACTAAGTTTACCTTTGTGTGAACACTTTCAGCAGCAGTTTCTCTTATTCCGCTGAGCGTTTCAATTGTAACGACATTTTTGTCAACCATTTTATTGTCAATCATATATTTAGCAATACAGCGAGCTGCATTACCGCACATTTTTCCCTCTGTGCCGTCAAGATTGAACATTCTCATCTTAACGTCGGCAACCTTTGACGGAAGCATCAACACAACACCGTCACCACCAATACCAAAATGGCGGTCTGCAAGTCTTATGCTAAGTCCCTCGGGATTATCTATTTTTTGGTTAAAGCAATTAAAGTAAATATAATCGTTTCCGCAAGCCTCCATCTTTGTAAAATTAAGAGATGCCTTTGACGTACGAAGCGCATTAATATTTACAAGCTCTGTACAGTTTTGAGAATAACGGCTCTTTAAGCAGTCTGCAATAGCATTTGCTGTATCAATTGATGTAAGACACGGAATTGCTCTCTCAACTGTTTTTCTACGAATTTTAACGCTGTCACGGGTAGGAATACGGCCTTTTGCAGATGTGGAAATTACATAGTCAATTCTTCCCGATTCAATAAGCTTGAGGGTGTTATTTTCGCCCTCGTGAATTTTATCAACGAGCTTTACCTGAAGTCCGTAATCCTGAAGCACCTTTGCCGTACCCTTTGTTGCATAAAGCTCAAAACCAAGGTCATAGAAGCGCTTTGCGGTTTCACCGATTTCAGCCTTGTCGCTGTCACGGACTGTAATGAATATACCGCCGTACTTTTTAAGCTTATAGCCTGCAGCAACAAGTCCCTTATATATCGCCTCTTCCCTTGTACTTGCAAGACCGAGAACTTCACCTGTAGACTTCATTTCTGGGCCAAGGTGATTGTCAACGTTCATAAGCTTTTCAAAGGAGAATACGGGAACTTTTACCGCTACGTACGGAGATACAGGATAAAGTCCCGTTCCGTACCCCATATCACTAAGCTTTTCTCCAAGCATACACCTTGTTGCAAGGTCTACCATAGGTACTCCCGTTACCTTACTGATATACGGAATTGTACGTGAAGAACGGGGATTAACCTCTATTACGTAAAGTGTATCTTCATAAATGAGGTACTGAATATTTACAAGGCCCATTATCTTAAGTGATACGGACAGATTCTTTGTGCATTTTATGATATCGTCACGGAGCTTATCGTTAATATTCCAAGAGGGATAAACTGCAATTGAGTCGCCGGAGTGAATACCCGTTCTTTCAACGTGCTCCATAATGCCGGGAATTAATATATCCTCGCCGTCGCAGATCGCATCAACTTCAAGCTCAACACCCATAAGGTATTTATCAATAAGCACAGGATTCTCGATATTATGAGAGAGGATAATTTCCATATATTCCTTAATATCATCTTCTGTAAAGGCGATAATCATATTCTGTCCGCCAAGTACATAAGAAGGACGCATAAGGACAGGATAACCTACTTTATTTGCAACGGAAAGTGCTTCCTCACAGGTCATTACGGTGTAACCGTTAGGACGTGCAATATGATGCTTCTCAAGGAGCGCATCAAAGCGTTCTCTGTCCTCTGCGGCATCAATTGAATCTGCGGAAGTTCCAAGAATTTTTACACCATGCTCATACATATATTTTGTGAGCTTGATTGCAGTCTGACCACCGAAAGCCACAACAACTCCGTAAGGCTTTTCGGTTTCGATAATGTTCATTACATCTTCATTTGTGAGAGGCTCAAAATAAAGTCTGTCTGCCGTGTCAAAATCAGTTGAAACAGTTTCCGGATTGTTGTTTACGATTACAACATCATATCCCGCTTCTTTAAGCGACCATACACAGTGTACGGAAGCATAGTCAAATTCTATACCCTGACCGATTCTGATTGGACCTGAACCAAATACGATAACTGTTTTCTTACTTTTATCCTTACGCTTTTCTATAAACTCAGCAGCTTCGTTTTCGTCATCATAAGTCGAGTAAAAATAAGGTGTATTTGCAGAGAATTCAGCAGCGCAGGTGTCAACCACCTTATATACCGCACTCTTATGCATACCCTTCGGAAGTGACTTGCCGATATATTCCTCGATAAGTCCATCGGGGAAACCGAGCTTCTTTGCTTCTAGGTAGAGCTCGTCTGTAAGCTTCTCACCTTTGAGTCTGTTTTCCATATTGATAAGGTTGGAAAGCTTTCCGAGGAACCACTCGTCAATCATTGTTATAGAGTGAATTTTTTCAATAGTTGTTCCACGGCGAAGCGCCTCATATACTATAAATAAACGCTCATCATCAGTGTTATAAAGTCTTTCAGCAATCTCCTCATCAGAAAGTGCACGGTACTTTTTATGAGAGAGGCAGTTCATACCAATCTCAACGCCCCGTACAGCCTTCATAATTGCCTGTTCAAAGCTGGTACCGATTGCCATAACTTCACCGGTTGCCTTCATCTGTGTGCCAAGGGTACGCTTTGCATATACAAACTTGTCAAAAGGCCATTTGGGGAACTTTACTACCATATAGTCAATAGTAGGCTCAAAGCAAGCGTAAGTAGTTCCTGTTACAGCATTCATAATCTCATCAAGAGTATATCCGATAGCAATTTTAGCAGCAACCTTTGCAATAGGGTATCCCGTAGCTTTTGAAGCAAGTGCTGATGAACGTGATACACGGGGATTAACTTCAATTACAGCATACTCCATACTTTCCGGATGAAGTGCAAACTGACAGTTGCATCCGCCCTCAATTTCAAGCTCATCAATTATTTCAAGAGCCGCAGAGCGCAGCATCTGATATTCTTTATCGGAGAGTGTTACTGCAGGTGCAACAACGACGCTGTCGCCTGTGTGTACGCCAACAGGGTCAACGTTTTCCATAGAGCATATGGTTATTACATTTCCCTTGCTGTCACGCATAACTTCAAATTCAATTTCTTTCCAACCGGAAACACATTTCTCAACCAAAATCTGATGAATAGGCGATGCATTAAGTCCCGTATTGGCAATTTCGTTGAATTCTTCTTCATTGTATGCAATACCGCCGCCCGTTCCTCCGAGAGTAAATGCAGGGCGGATTATAAGCGGATAACCGTTTGCATGAGCAAACTCAAATGCAGCAGTCATATCGTTTACAACAACAGACGGAATACAAGGCTGACCTATCTTCATCATTGTATCCTTGAAAAGCTGACGGTCTTCGGCCTTATCAATAGTTTCAACACGTGCGCCGAGAAGCTTTACACCCATTTTATCAAGGAAGCCTTCCTTTGCAAGCTGCATTGAAAGAGTAAGTCCCGTTTGTCCCCCAAGAGTTGAAAGAAGGCTGTCCGGACGTTCTTTTTCAATTATTCTCTTGATTGTGGTCAGGGTTAAAGGCTCGATATAAACCTCATCAGCCATAGCATTGTCAGTCATAATTGTTGCAGGATTTGAGTTTACAAGCACAACCTCAAGTCCGTCTTCTTTTAGTGCACGACAAGCCTGTGTACCTGCATAGTCAAATTCGGCAGCCTGACCAATTACTATAGGTCCAGAACCGATTACCATTACTTTTTTTATATCTTTTCTAAGTGGCATATTAACTCCATTCTGCCGTACAAACGGCTCAAACCAGATTAAATTCGTTCTATTCTGTAGACTTTGATTTAAAGCGTTTCTATGAATTTATCATATATAAAGTCTGTTCTGTTTGGTCCGCCTGATGCTCCCGGTCTGAACTGAACCGAAAAAGCTTTTATATCCTTGTACTCAATTCCTTCTACTGTACCGTCGTTACCGTTTTTAAAGGTTACCGAAACATTGGAGTCAAGGCTGTTTTCATCAATGGCATATCCTGTAATTTGTGAGGTGATAAACACTCTCTTGTCAGAAAGTCTTACCGACGGCTGACCGCCTCTGTGAGCGTGAGTAAGTTTAGCAACTTTATATCCTCTTGCTGCCGCTAAAAGCAGGTGCCCAAGACATATTCCCAAAATTGAAATTCCGCTCCAAGCAAGCTTTTGAATTTCATTTATAACATCAGGATATAGTCCATCGGCTACAGGACCGTTTGAAAGCACCACTCCGTCAGGCTTATACGCCAGTATTTCTTCTGCGGGAGTATTATACGGGAACACCGTTACCTCGCAGCCTCTTTTTGTAAGATTTGATATTATGCTGTCAGCAGCACCAAGGTCTAAGAGCGCAACCTTCTTTAATGCACCCTCGCACTTTGCGGTTTTCGGTTCGGAAACGCTTACCTGTGCTAAATCAACTTCATATTTATATTTTTTGATTTCTTCTGTCAGCGCTTTAATATCTTCCGGTTTTTCAAACGTAACCTTTGCCTTCATTGAACCATTTTCACGAATAATTCTTGTTAAACGGCGTGTGTCTATATCTGTTATGCATACAATCTTGTTATCATTCAAAAAAACGCCAAGAGCACCTTCACATCTGAAATTAGAAGGTTCTTGACATAATTCTCTTACAATATAAACAGAAGGGGTAGCTCCCTTACTCTCACATTCTTCTGAAACAATACCATAATTACCGATTAGAGGGAATGTTTGTACAAGCATTTGTCCCTTATATCCCGAATCGGTAAGTGTTGTCATATATGCGCCGCTTGCGGTTGTAAAAACTATCTCACCAAACACTTCAGCTTCATAACCAAAGCATTTACCGCAAAATACAGTACCGTTTTCAAGCACCAAATATACCGATTTTTTCTCCATTGTTATGACCATAGCTTTTTATCAAAAGCTTCCTTTCTGCCCTCTTGGGCTTGGTTTGTACAGCAAAACTCCGGCAAACTGCCAAAGAAATGCAAAAGCAGTCGTTTGAAAAATCCTCTTCAAACCTTGAATCTATATACTCTGTTCGTAAAATCAGCGTGCTGAGAAAAGCAATGTAATATACTTTAACTGCTTCACGCACGCTATCTTTAATGTTTTCATTATATTATACCACTTTACAAAAAACTTGTCAATACACTAAACTGTATAAATATTATATTCAGATAAAACAAATTGTTGTATAATAAAATAAAACAACAAAAACTTTAAAGAACGCCCATATTTTTAAAGCAGTCATATGCCGCTCCCAAAAGATGTGAATATTCAAGTCTTCCTGAACGGACTATAGTTTTAAGCGACGGAATCTCTCCAAGCGCCTCTTTAAGCTCCGCCTCAAAAAGCGGCAGCGCACGGCTTATCTGACCGCCCAAAATCAGAATTTCCGATTCGGTTTTCTTAAGATACGGTGCAATGACAGTACCGAGCACACGTCCCATATTCTTATAGGCAGAAAGTGCTTCTTCATCTCCGGAAATCGCCAGAATTTCAAGCTCTTTTGCATTCCTGTGACAGCTTTTGTATGCGGCTGACAGACCTTTTCCCGAAACAAATTCTTCAGCAATATGCTTTTTGCCGTCCCCGGTTTCTACAGGGGTGTTCCAAACGCTGTAAAGCGGTTCGCCGTTATCCAGTCTTAAAACTTCACCCTCCTTCATTGTTGCAAATCCAAGACCTGTTCCAATCATAACTCCTGCGGCATTTTTAAAGTTGCCGTAAGGGCTGTTCCAGGATTCACCCATTAAAAATGCGGCAGAGTCGTGGATAAAGGTTATCGGCATATCTCCAACAATTTCAGAAATCCAGGGACGAAGAGGAATTTTGTAAATCGCCTTAAATTTATGCTTCATAAGGCTGATGCCTTCTTTATAGTCAAAAGGTCCGGGAGTATCAATTGCTACGGCAGAAATTTCGATACCCATACGCCGAGCGTGTTCAATTTGGGTTTTAAGCGTTCTATGGTATGCTTCTTTAACGGTTTCGGAAGAAGAATCATTATTTGCAGGTACACTCAGCATAGAACCTGACAGCACTTCAGCGCTTTTAGACACTATTGCCGATTTAAAGAATGTACCGCCTGCATCAATTGCTATTACATATTTCTCCATAAATCAATTATATAATCCTTTTCAGTTTTTCTTAGTTTTTTATGACGCTTATATTATACCACATTTGGAAATTTTTTGCAATAAAAATCGGCATATTTTATTACTTATTTTTTATAAAATTCATCGGCGCTTTTCTTTATTTCTCCAAAAGAAAGAAATAATGAAAAAACATTAATAATTGTCATAAGGCTAATGGTAAAATCCGAAAAGCTCCACAGTATTTCCCCCGAAATTATACTGCCTGCAAGTACAAAGGCTGTGTATACAAATAAAAATATATATGTTGAAATTCTATGATTCTTTTCACCAAAAAGATATCTCAGACTTTCCGAGCCATAGTAAAACCAACAAATAATTGTACAAAAAGCAAACACCAAAACAGCTATAAACAAAAGTTCATTTGCAAAGGGAATAAATCTGCCAAAAGCATTTATTGCCATAGTCATTCCGTCACTACTTAAAAGTGCGCCCCGTCTTACTCCGATAAGCACAACCAATGCACTAAGAGTACAAATTATTATTGTATCTACAAACACCTCTACCATACCGAGAAGTCCTTGATAAGCCGCTGATTTGGTATTTGCACCCGAGTGCGCAATTGGTGCAGTACCGCAGCCGGCTTCATTTGAAATAACGCCTTTGGTAACACCTACTCTAAGTGCCTTGCTTGTAATTATACCTAAAAAAGCTCCCTTAAAAGAATCAAAATCAAAAGCGGAGCGTATAATGTCTGAACAAATTGGAAAAATCAGCTCTTTATTTGCAAAAATAATGTATAAGCACATTATAATATAAACAATACTCATCAGGGGAATAAGACGGTTAGTCATAAAAGATATTCTCGAAAGTCCGCCCATTG
>JAZNAB010000015.1:0-7740 GCA_045586285.1 Candidatus Flemingiibacterium sp.
GTTTATAAATAATCATCTTTAAATGTATAATTTTTCTTTACCGATATTTGTCCGGCAAGAGCGTTTTTATACATAAAAGCGCATTGAGGCAATTACACGTCCGAGAATTATAAGCTCGTCGGTGTAAATAGGTTTCATTGACGAGTTTTCGGGCTGCAAACGGAAACGGTTTCCTTCTCTGTAAAAGGTTTTTACCGTGGCGTCATTATCAACGAGCGCAACAACAATCTCTCCATCAACAGCGGTATTGCATTTTTCAACAATTATGGTATCGCCGTCCATTATTCCGACTTCAATCATACTTTCGCCCTGAACGGTAAGTCCAAAAACGTCATTCGACGTAATTTTCGAAGAAGGGCGGGGAAAATCCACGTACCCCTCATAGTTTTCAACCGCCAAAATCGGCATACCTGCCGCAACCTTTCCAAGAATCGGCACTCTTATGGTTGCACTGCCTTGAGTATTTCCCGTTTCAACTCTTAGAGAGCGGCTTTTACCTGCGTCCTTTTGAATAACGCCCTTGCGTTCAAGACGTGCCAAATATGTATGAACGGTGGAAGTGCTTTTGATATCCAGTGCAGTACATATGTCACGTACACTTGGTGCGAAGCCGTCGCTTCTGATGCTGTTTAAGATATATTCGTATATTTCACGTTCACGCTGAGTTAAATTGTGTGCCATATATCCTCCTAAGTTCCAAAAAATTTTTGTCGGAAAATTTTCTTAATATAATTATAGCACATTTTTTCGCAAAACGCAAACGCTTGTTCGGCTTTTTCTTTAATTTTTTGTTTATTAATAATTAACAAATTGAAAACATTACTGTAATATCAGGTTTTTGTAGCTATGTTATACTTGATTCTGGTCAAGTTTATATAAAATGCAAAGGACGGCTTTAATTATGAAGCTTTTAAAAAATCCGCTGATTATTTCTCTATTTTTATTATCTCTTTTTATCCCACTTTTAAATGCTATGATTATCAGCCCGATTTATACTATAATTTACAACGATGTTACATACCCTCTTGAGCTTTCCGACTTTATCGATTTCATTTATGATTCGGTTAATATACTCTCGGTGTACGGGGTTTGTTTTTGCCTGACAGTTTCTGCTGTCAGCAAAAAACACAGGTGCTTTGTGTATTCGTTTTCTGCAATTTCACTTGTTATAATTTATTTTATTATGGCTTTAGTTGACAAGAGCTTTTACGGGACTGCTGCAATTTCCGCCTCTTATGTGCGAATAAGTATAATAAACTGCCTACTTGAGCTTTTAAGATATGTTGCCGTTATATTAATCGCCGAGTTTTCCAAAAGAAAAAAATCAGGGCACCTTGCCAAAAAATACAAAATGCCCACAAATAATATTCTGAAACGCCATTTGTTAATTACAGCTTTGGTTGTGTTTGTCATTTCTATACTAAATGTACTTTCCAATACCGCTTACTTGATTTGGAACTACGGAGCGCCTGCAAATATATCTGAAGTATTTACCATTGTATTTCCATATCTTGCTGCAATATTATATTTTGCTGCTGCATATGCGGCTTTGCATATTATAGCTTCAAAAAGCACAAAACCCACCGGCGTTTAATTATAATCCAAAAACATAATATATAAGTCCGCCGATTACGCCGCAGGACACCATCATTATAATCGGGCTTGGCTTAATCAGTCGCATAACAAGAACGCCAAAAGCAAACAGTATTGCACACCAAAAATCAAAAGAAGCAAAAAGTGCGCAACCCTCCATAAGCCCGTCAACAAGCAGTTTTGTACCAGCCGCCGCTATGAGTCCGATTACGGCAGGGCGCATAATCGAAAGTACATCTCCGACCGCTTTAAGATTTCCGTATTTTTTTAGTATTACGGAAAACACCGAGATAATAACAACTGAGGGAAAAACGAATCCCATAGTAGCTGCAACAGAGCCTGTAAGACCTGCCATCTTTGTTCCTACAAAGGTGGCAGTATTTATTGTTATCGGGCCCGGAGTCATCTCGGCTATAACAAGAATATCCGCAAAGGTTTCGCTTTCAAGCCACCCTTTTGTACCGACAACCATATCCTGAATTACAGGAAGCGCAGCATATCCGCCGCCAAAGCTTAACAGTCCGACTCTGACAAAGGCAAAGAAAAGGTCAAATAACAAACTCATAGTTCCTCACCGCCTTTTCTTGTCAAAAAAGCGATAACAATGCCAAGAGCTGCCGCTCCGAGCACTACAAACGCCGAATTGATCTTGAATACAAATACAAGTATAAATGATGTGGGCATAATTGCCGCTCTTATAATATCAAGGGGATTTTTCTTATCAAATTTTTTAAGTATATTCCAAGTAAGAGAGATAACCACATCGGCAATAACCGCACAAATACCGGCTCTCATTCCTCTGAGAACCGCCGCTACAACCGCACTTGCAGCAAAGGCTTCATAAACAAGCGATATAATTGACAGTATAATAATCGGCGGAAGTACGGTTGCAACAAGAGTGACCGCCGCACCTAAAACACCGCCCGCTTTCATTCCAACCAAAATTGCCGCATTTATAGCAACAGCACCGGGAGCGCTTTGTGCTACGGCAGTATAGTCAAGCATTTCCTTTTCTGTAATCAGGTGAAGCTTATCAACAAAACTTCTTTTCATCAAAGGAACAATTACGTATCCACCGCCAAAAGTAAATGCGCTAAGCTTAAACATAGTTATAAATAAAGTGAAATATAATTTCAGCTTGTTTTTCCCCAATACCCTCACACCTTTCGTTGCATTAACATTATAATTGTACCATAAATACATTTAATTGTAAATGGTTTTTCAAAAGATTGCCGAGATAATGGCTGTATTGACTTTTTGTTAAAATTATGATATACTGTATATTGTGGTTGTGTATTTTTTAAAAATCAATACTTCACCCCCTTTGTTTTTGTCATTATTACGCTTGGGGCGTAAAAATAACTGCGTAATTTGACAAACACGATTTTAAAATTTATCAGGAAAGGAGCGACTTTAGAAGAGCAGTGAAGTCAAACAGCATACCAACAATAAAAGAGCTTTTTGATACTTCTCATACAATTGCAGACGAGCTTTTTTCAAAAGCAGAGTATCCTTGGGAGATTCTCGGTTCTATTAAGGATTTTATCTTAAAGAAAGCGGCAACGCTTGACCCAATGCTATATGATGACCTTGGAAACGGTGTTTTTGCGGCAAAAGACGCAAAAATTGCGCCAAGTGCAAGTATTACAGGCCCCTGTATTATCGACAGCGGTGCAGAAATACGTCATTGTGCATACATAAGAGGTTCTGCAATCGTAGGCAAAAATGCAGTGGTAGGTAATTCCTGTGAATTAAAAAACTGCATATTGTTTGACGGAGTTCAAGTTCCTCACTTTAACTATGTAGGCGACTCAATTCTCGGTTATAAATCCCATATGGGTGCGGGATCGGTAACCTCAAACGTCAAGAGCGACAAGAGCCTTGTTGAAATCAAGTCAAACGGCGACTGCATTAAAACAGGGATTAAAAAAGTCGGCGCATTTCTTGGCGATAATGTTGAAGTGGGCTGTAACAGCGTACTTTGCCCCGGAGCTATTATCGGACGGGAAAGTAATGTTTACCCCCTTTCGAGAGTACGTGGCGTAGTACCCGAAAAAAGCATTTATAAATCTCCTGACAGTATAGTAAAAAAACACTAAAAGAACAATAAAACAGCAAAAAACAACCCGCCCCAAAAATACAACGAAAGGAAAAACGATCTATGGGAAGACTATTTGGAACAGACGGCGTACGAGGTGTTGCAAACACAGAGCTTACTTGTGAACGTGCAATGCAAATCGGACGTGCGGCAGCTGAAGTTTTGTCAAGCGGACGCAGACATTTGCCTACTGTAGTTGTAGGAATGGATACACGCATATCTTCGGAAATGCTTGCCTCTGCTCTTACTGCGGGACTTTGCTCAGTTGGCGCTGACGTTATAAATCTCGGCGTTGTTCCCACACCTGCGGTTGCATACCTTGTTGGAAAGTACAAGGCTCACGCAGGAGTTATGATTTCCGCATCGCATAACCCCTTTGAGTACAACGGAATTAAGATTTTCAACGAGGACGGCTACAAGCTTGAAGATGAGCTTGAGGAGCGTATTGAAGCTATGGTTCTTGACGGGAAGCCAACTCCGACTCTTGCCGCTGCATCAGATATAGGCAAGGTAAGAACAGCTGAAAATGCCGCAAAGGACTACATAGAACATTTGCTTCATTCTGTACATTTCTCTCTTGAGGGAATGAACATCGCCGTAGACTGCGCCAACGGTTCTGCCAGCCGTACTGCCGCTCAGCTTTTCGAAAGATTAGGTGCTAATGCGGTAATACTTCATTCTGAACCTAACGGCACAAATATCAATAACGGCTGCGGTTCAACTCACCTTGAAAGCTTAAGAAGCTACGTACTTGAACACGGTCTTGATGCAGGTATTGCCTTTGACGGAGATGCTGACCGTTGTCTTTGCATTGACAACGAAGGAAAAGACGTTGACGGCGATATGATAATGGCAATTTTAGCTCTCGATATGAAAAACCGTGGTAAGCTTAACAAAAATACGGTTGTCGGAACAATTATGACTAACTTCGGTTTTTCAAAGTTCTGCGAAGATAACGGTATACACTTTGAAGCTACCAAAGTCGGCGACAGATACGTTCTTGAAGAAATGCTTCTTGAAGACTACTACCTCGGCGGAGAACAATCGGGACATATCATTTTCAGGGATTTCTCTACAACCGGCGACGGACAGTTAACGGCAATCCAGCTTTTATCTCAGCTTAAGCGCACAGGCGTAAAATTAAGCGATGCCGCACAAGTTATGACACGATATCCTCAGTTTATTGTGAACATCACCGTAACTCCCGAAGCTAAACTTGCTTTTTACACCGATTCTGACGTTAAAGCTATAATCGAGAGTGCAAAAAAGCAAATCGGCTCCAACGGACGTCTTGTAGTAAGACCTTCCGGAACCGAACCGCTTATTCGTATAATGGTTGAGGGTGACGACTCCGAAAAGATGAGTGCCATCGCAAGTGAAACAGCAAACAAAATCAAGACAAGTCTTGAAGAATACAAGGCTTGAAAAGAACAAGTCTTGTATTTTGGCAACTAAGCGCCAGAACCGCCTATGAGTACGTAGGCAGGTTGACGAGGGGAAAAATTATCGAAGTCTTCGGCGGGAATTTTTCCGGCGGAATACAAAAGTAAACCGTCGTAAGTCAGGCTACAAATCCCACTCGGTAACGGTGGTGACAAAATGTCTGATAAAACAAAAAAATTATTTGTACGGTTAAATGCCGTATATAAAAATAACACATATACGGCATTTCCCGTTTAAAAATGTTTTATACGGAAAGGAAGTCTTTCTATGAAAAGACTATGGTTAACTATATGTGTGGTATCATTGGATACATAGGTAAAGAAAACTCAATTACGCACCTTATGAATGGGCTTCGTGCCCTTGAATACCGTGGCTATGACTCGGCTGGAGTTGCTTTCTTCAATGAAAACAGCGAACTTTGCTCCGTAAAAAGTGCGGGCAGACTTGCTATAACTGAGAAAAAGCTTACCCCGGCGCCAAAATCAAACTGCGGTATAGGTCATACCAGATGGGCTACTCACGGCGCTCCAAGCGACGAAAATTCCCATCCTCACGGCACACCGGCTCTTTCTATAGTTCACAACGGCATTATTGAAAATCACGCCGCAATCAAGGAAGAACTTAAAGGCCTCGGCTACACCTTCTCGTCCGAAACGGATACAGAAGTTGCGGCAAAACTGCTTGATTACTACTATAAAAAAGAGCATTTATCTCCAAAAGCAGCAATAGAACGTCTTACTTCACGGCTTGTAGGCTCGTGGGCTTTCGGAATCTTATTTGCTGACCGTCCCGGTGAAATCTGGGCAGCAAGAAAAGGTTCGCCGCTGATTGTCGGCGTCGGAAAAGACGGAAACTTTATTGCTTCGGATATTACCGCAATTTTACGTCAGACCAGAGATTATTATCAGCTTGATGACGGTGAAATCGCCCTTGTAAAAGAATCATCTATTGAGATTTACAATGGCGGCAATGCGGTAAACAAAGAGCTTCGTACTGCAAGCTGGGACGTTGAAGCAGCAGAACGAGGCGGATATCCGCACTTTATGCTTAAGGAAATACACGAAGAACCTACTGCTATACGTACAACTCTGCACCCCCGTCTTAAAGATTGGCTGCCTGATTTTTCGACAGATGGCTTTAATTCGGAGATATTTGCAAAAGTATCAAGAGTGCATATAGTTGCCTGCGGCACAGCTATGCACGCAGGACTTATTGCAAGAGGACTTCTCGGGGAACTTGCAAAGTTGCCTTGCGAGGTAGAGATTGCATCTGAGTTCCGCTATAATAACCCGCTTATTGATGAAAGCGACCTTGTAATTATCATCTCTCAGTCCGGGGAAACAGCAGATTCTCTTGCCGCACTCCGCCTTTCAAAAGAGAAGGGAGCATTTACTCTTGCTATTGTAAACGTTATCGGTTCTTCTATCGCCCGTGAAGCAGATGCGGTGCTCTATACAATGGCAGGACCTGAAATTGCCGTTGCAAGTACTAAAGCATATTCGGTTCAAACGGCTTTGCTAAGCCTTATGGCAATAGAGGCAGGTATAGTCAGAGGAAAGCTCACTAAAGAGATGGCTGCTGATATTACAAAAGATCTCTATAATACCGCTGCTGATGCAGTTGCAGAAGTTATTGAACGAAAATCTGAGGTTGAAAGCCTTGCAGAGCAAATTGTAAAATGTGAAGACTTATTCTTTATTGGCAGAGGTGCAGACTATTATTTATCCTGCGAAGGTTCACTGAAATTAAAGGAAATATCTTATATTCACAGTGAAGCTTATGCTGCGGGAGAACTAAAACACGGAACTATTTCACTTATAGTTGACGGTGTTCCTGTTTTTGCACTTTGCACAGACCCAAGCCTATTTGAAAAGACCGTATCGAACATACGTGAAACAAAAGCTCGTGGTGCACTTACAATTGTTGTATGTGACTATGATGCGGTTATTCCCGAAGGCACGGCTGATTTTGTCTTCCGTCTGCCAAAGCTGCGTTCAAATCTTGCCTTTTTACCTGCTGTTACAGTACTTCAGCTCTTTGCTTACTATGCTTCCTATAAGCGTGGCTGCGATATTGATAAGCCGAGAAACCTTGCAAAGTCTGTTACGGTAGAGTGATTTCAAGATACCATACAAATTAAAACTCCTGATACAAGTTCAGCCCAAAAGCTAAAAGCTTTTGGGCTGTATATTGTAGGGAGTTTTTTTATTTTCAAAGCGAGTTTAGTATATATCTTACTTTTGCATCATTGTTTTTTTAGCTTAGCCTGCGCCTTTAAACGAAGCGACGTGTCAAGAATTGCTTTGCGAAGACGGATTGACTTGGGAGTTACTTCCATAAGCTCATCTTCTGCAAGAAATTCGATTGCTTCTTCAAGGCCCATAATTTTCGGCGGAGTTAAAATCAGCGCCTCGTCAGCCCCCGATGAACGAATTGAGGTAAGGTGCTTTTTCTTACAGGGATTAAGGGCAATGTCGCCAATTTTGGGACTTTCACCCACAATCATGCCCTCGTAAACCGGTGTCTGAACACCTACAAACATCTGACCTCTGTCCTGAGTCTGATATAAACCGTAAGAGGTCGTTTCACCGGCCTCACTTGCCACA
>JAZNAB010000016.1:0-7794 GCA_045586285.1 Candidatus Flemingiibacterium sp.
TCAATACCTTCATCAGAATATTTTTTAGTTCCATTGAAATATTTTCATTTTATCTTACCATATTTTTCTTTTTTTCTCAACCTAATCAACTGACATATATGCCAACTCTAAAGCCCATAGGCAATCTTCTTTTCAAAGTTCTCATACATTCTCAGAAAAAAGTTTTGAAAACCCCTTGACAAACCGTTCGGATTGTGGTATTATGTATAAGTACCAAGAAATGCGAGTGTAGTTCAATGGTAGAATTCCAGCCTTCCAAGCTGGTCGCGTGGGTTCGATTCCCATCACTCGCTCCAACATAAAAATCCGCTTGTCAGATGACAAGCGGATTTTTTATTGTATTATCTTGCAACTATTTTACGTATTATTCGACAGGAAAACTTCATACCTAAATATAATTTTCCCGCAGGCTTAGCCTGCGGTTTATGTTTGATACGGTGAATTAATCATCATTTTTTGTTCTTATCTCCAAATATCCTATCCGGGAACATTGAAGCATTTAATAATTCCGCAGGTTCAACGTCCAATGCATCTGCGATATTATATAACACCTCAAGAGAAAACGGCCGTATAATATTGGGAGCCTCAATAGAACTTATATGAGAGCGGCTAACACCTGATTTCTCAGCTAATTTTTCTTGTGACATTCCCCTCATTTTACGCAGTGCGGCAATTGTTATACCAAGCTGTATAAATCGATCTCTGTTTTTAAATTCAACTGATTTTGCCATATCAATCCCCCACAACTGTTCGTTAAGTATATTATAAATTATTTTTGCCGAACATTCCGCACTTTATATAAAGCACTTGACTTATATTTTGAGCAATAGTATAATATATAGTGTATATATGTGTGTTTTTTGAACAAGCAATGCATTTTAAGCATAATTCGGTTGGGGGTATTATTATGGAAAACAGTTGTTGCTTTTTTAAACACCGCAAAAGCATAATAAAATATATTTACTTTTTCTCTTTAAAATATAGACAAATGCTTAAAAATATGGTATAATAACTATATATGCCTAAAAATATTAAATAAAGGACATAGCCTATGAAAGTTTCTGTGCTTCCGCTTGGAAGTATGAGTACCAATTGCCTTATAATAAGCGACCCTGATACCAATATCGGAGCTGTCGTTGATCCCGGCGGAGAGAATTGTGCAAATCGAATTTATGAGCGTTGTTTAAATTCAGGAATACAAGTTAAATATATCCTGCTGACTCACGCCCATTTTGACCATATGCTCTCGCTTGAAGAGCTTCGCAAATTGACGGGAGCACCGCTTGCGATGCATAAATATGATGCAGACTCACTCATTAACCCAAGCCTTACCTATATGGAGCAATTTGCCAGAATTACCGATGCCCCAAAGCCTGCTGAAATTCTGCTTAACGATGGTGATAAACTGAAACTTGGGAATATAACCCTTGAAGTTATGCATACTCCGGGGCATACGATGGGATCTGTTTGCTATAAATCAGGCGATATAATATTAACAGGAGATACCCTTTTCCGTGGTTCAATCGGCAGATGCGATCTTTACGGCGGTGACGAAATGGCTATGGAGCAATCGCTAAAACGGCTGGTTAATCTTGATTATGATTACAAGATCTATTCTGGGCACGGCTCCACCACTACATTACTAAGAGAAAAAGAAAACAACATTTATCTTAAGCATTTCAGATAAAGTCGAATACCGAAAGGATTAAATAAATATGGACTATAATTATTTAGCTGACCTACTGTTTCCAAATATAAAAACAACCTCCGCCGATATTGAAGCAAAATATCCAAGACGTGAGCTTCCCGAGGGAGCAAAGGTAACAAGATTTGCACCAAGCCCCACAGGATTTGTTCACTTTGGCGGACTTTTCCCGTCAACTGTCGGTGAAAGACTTGCACACCAAAGCGGCGGAGTGTTCTTTCTTCGCATAGAAGATACCGATGCAAAGCGTGAAGTTGAAGGTGCTGCAGAAGGGCTTATAAAAACACTTCAAAGATACGGTATATATTTTGACGAAGGAGCAATACTTGACGAAAACGGAAATATTTCAGACCAAGGAAATTATGGCCCATACCGTCAGAGTGAACGTGCCGAAATCTATCAGACATACGCAAAAAAGCTTGTTTCGGAAGGAAAGGCTTATCCTTGCTTTACCACAGAGGAAGAGCTTGAAGAACTTGCACAAATAAACAAAAAGGAAGAACTTAAAAATACCGACTGGCAAGCAGAAGCAGCCGCCAGACGTGAAGAAATGCTCGCAAGAAGAAACTTTACCATTGAAGATGTTGAAGAACACATAAAAGCAGGTCACCCCTTTGTTCTTCGTATTCTCTCAAACGGTAACCCCGACAACAAAACAAAATTTACCGACCTTATAAAAGGTAATATAGAAGTGCCCGAAAACGACGAAGATTTTGTACTTTTAAAATCTGACGGCATACCGACTTATCACTTTGCTCACGCTGTTGACGATTTCCTTATGGGTACAACGCACGTTATTCGTGGTGAAGAATGGCTTCCAAGCCTTGCAAAGCATATTATGCTCTTTAATTATCTCGGTTTTAAGCTTCCTAAGTATATGCATATAGCACAAATTATGAAACTTGATGAATCGGGTAATAAAAAGAAGCTTTCAAAGCGTGATATGGCCGCAAATATGGACGATTATACCAAAATGGGTTATTGCCCAGAGGCAGTTTGCGAGTACGTTATGACTTTACTCAATTCAAACTACGAGGAATGGCACACCCAAAATCCTGACAAGCCCTATACGGACTTCCCGTTTAACATCAAGAAAATGTCCACATCAGGCTGTCTGTTTGACTTTGACAAGTTAAATGACGTATCAAAGAACGTTATTTCAAGAATGAGTGCCAATGATGTAACAAAAAAGGTGACACATTGGGCGCTTGCCTTTGACTGTGATTTCGGAAAAGCACTTGCCGATGCGCCTGAATTTGCAGAAAAAATCTTCGCAATTGGACGCGGCGGCAAAAAGCCGAGAAAAGACCTTGCAACCTGGGCAGATGCAAAAGCTTATATGGGATTCTTCTTTGATGAATTCTATAAGATAGAGGATAAAATTCCCGAAAGCTTTGACAGAGCCGATATAAAATCAGCACTTGAAAAGTTCCTTCTCACCTTTGATATAAACGACGATATGAATACTTGGTTTGAAAAAGTCAAGGTAATAACCGAAGAGCTCGGATTCACTTCGGATATGAAAGCATACAAAGCTGATCCTACTTCATTCAAGGGCAGCGTTGCTGATATAAGTATGTTTATCCGTGTTGCTGTTACGGGAAAATGCAATGCCCCCGATCTTTATACAGTAATGCAAATTCTCGGTGCGGAGTGCACCAAAGCAAGAATTAACCATATGCTTGAAACTTTGTAATTAACTACCGAAAGGAAAAATATAAAATGTCTGTTGAAGCTTCAAACTTTATAGAAGAATTTATAAATAAAGACCTTGCAGAAGGCAAGGTTTCCACAGTACACACACGCTTCCCGCCCGAGCCTAACGGCTATCTGCATATAGGCCACTGCAAAGCACTTGCAATAGACTTCGGAACCGCAAAAAAATACGGCGGTTTATGTAATCTTCGTATGGACGACACAAATCCCGCAAAGGAAGACACCGAATATGTTGATGCAATTAAGGAAGATATACATTGGCTGGGCTTTGATTGGGGAGATAGATTTTTCTACGGTTCGGATTATTTTGATAAAGACTATGAATATGCTGTTGAGCTTATAAATAAAGGACTTGCATATATCTGTGAGCTTTCTGCCGACCAAATGGACGAGTACAGAGGAGACCTTACTCACCCTGCAAAATCCCCCTGGCGTGACCGTCCTATAAATGAAAGTCTTGATCTGTTTGAACGAATGAAGAATGGAGAATTTCCTGACGGAAAGTATACTCTCAGGGCAAAAATTGACCTTGCAAGCGGTAACTTCTGGATGCGTGACCCTGTAATATACAGAATCAAGCATATACACCACCATCGTCACGGTAATAAGTGGTGCATTTACCCGACTTATGACTTTGCGCATCCGATTCAGGACGCGCTTGAGGGAATAACTCATTCTCTCTGCTCTTTGGAATTTGAAATTCACCGCCCTCTTTACAACTGGGTAATTGAAAATGTTAGTGTACCGCACACTCCACGTCAGATAGAGTTTGCCAGACTAAATATTACAAATACAGTTCTTTCAAAGCGCTTCCTTCGCGGACTTGTTGAAAGCGGAGAGGTTGACGGTTGGGACGACCCAAGAATGCCTACACTATGTGGTCTTAGAAGACGTGGATACACAGGAGCATCAATTGTGGACTTCTGTTCAAGAATAGGTGTAGCAAAATCCGACAGCCTCGTTGACCTTCGTTTGCTCGAAGCTTGTATACGTGATGAACTTAACGAAACAGCCCCCAGAAGAGTAGCAATATTAAATCCCATTAAAGTTGTGATTGATAATTATCCGGAAGACAAGGTTGAATATTTTGACCTTCCCAATCACCCTCAGCACGAGGAAATGGGAACTCGTAAGGCTATGTTTACAAAAGAGCTTTATATTGACGCCGATGACTTCAGCGAAGTTCCGCCGCCAAAATTCTTCCGTTTAAAGCCCGACGGCGAAGTACGTCTTATGGGCGCATACATCATAAAATGTGGAGAAATAATTAAAAACGAAGACGGAAGTATTAAGGAAATTCATTGTACCGCCGATATCGAAACCGGAAACGGCAATACTGTTGACGGCCGCAAAGTCAAAGGCACAATTCATTGGTTAAGCACACAAAACACCTGTAACCGAGAGGTTATGCTTTACGAAAATCTCTTAACTCTTGAAGATCCTTCAAAGCTTCCCGAGGGCAAGGTTTACACTGACTATATTAATAAAGATTCAAAAACTGTGCTTACAAATGCTAAACTTGAAAAGTGTCTTGAAAATGCAAAACCCGGAGATAAATTCCAATTCGTACGTACGGGATATTTCTCTGTGGATACCAAAAACCAAGCAGCATTTAACAGAGTTGTTACCTTAAAAGACGGCTACAAGCCTGAAAAATAAGTAATAAGGAGCAGATTATAATGTCGTACAAAATAAATACCAACTGCGTTCAAGCAGGCTATACACCAAAAAACGGTGAGGCAAGAGTATTGCCTATTTATCAATCCACTACATTCAAATATGAATCAAGTGAGCAAATGGGTAAGCTTTTCGACCTTTCTGAGTCGGGATATTTTTACACACGTCTGCAAAATCCCACAAACGATGCTGTTGCGGCTAAAATATGCGCCCTTGAAGGCGGTGCGGCTGCTATGCTTACATCTTCCGGTCAGGCCGCAACCTTTTTCTCGCTATTTAATATCTGCGGTGCAGGCGACCATATTATTGCTTCATCAGCCGTTTATGGCGGCAGCTTTAATTTAATCGACGTAACAATGCGCCGTATGGGAATTGATGCAACTTTTGTTCACCCGGACATTTCTGCCGATGAACTTGCAAGTAAATTCAAACCCAATACCAAGGCTGTTTTTGCGGAAACATTAGCAAACCCTGCTCTTGTTGTGCTTGATATTGAAAAATTTGCCAATGCTGCCCACTCGCACGGTGTTCCGCTTATTGTAGACAATACTTTCCCAACCCCGATTAATTGCCGTCCCTTTGAGTTTGGTGCAGACATTGTAACTCATTCCACAACCAAATATATGGACGGACACGCTACGGCTGTTGGCGGCTGTATTGTTGACAGCGGCAACTTTGACTGGTTGGCTCACGCCGACAAATTCCCCGGACTTACCACCCCCGACGAATCCTATCACGGCGTTACATATGCCAAGGATTTCGGCAAAGGCGGTTATATCACAAAGGCTACGGCTCAGTTAATGCGTGACCTTGGTTCAATTCAATCACCTCAAAATGCATTTCTTCTTAATATTGGACTTGAAACTCTCGCTCTCAGAGTTGAACGCCACTGCAGCAATGCTCAAAAGGTTGCGGAATATCTTGAAAGCAACAGCAATATAAGCTGGGTTAATTACCCGGGGCTTGCATCAAATAAGTATTATGACCTTGCAAAAAAATATTTGCCAAACGGTTCATCGGGTGTTGTTTCCTTTGGCATTAAGGGCGGCAGACAAGCTGCAACAAAGTTTATGGACAGCTTAAAGCTTGGGGCAATTGTAACTCACGTTGCAGATGCTCGTACCTGTCTTCTCCACCCAGCAAGTACAACACATCGTCAAATGACAGATGAGCAGTTAATCGATGCCGGAGTTTCTCCTGACCTTATCAGACTTTCTGTTGGTATTGAAGACGTAACCGACATTATAGCCGATATTGAAAGTGCCCTTTCTAAAATATAATTTTTATAGCTGTACGGTAATACTTGCCGTACAGCTACTATTTAAATAAGCAAGGAGCCGAATCTGTCTTGAATTTTTTGAAAAGTGCTTTTAAATTAAAAAACTATTACCCTGAGGAGCTTATCCGCAGGGGTCTTGCCGGTTGGATTTTGGCTGTTTTCGTTGGGTATATTTTACTGCCCGCTGAAAGCCGCAGCCTCGAAAAATTTTCCGCCTTAAAGAATATTTCTCCCGTCATTATACTGACAGTATTTTTGATTTCTTTTATTTTAATGTCACTTGTAAGCGGACAAACTTATTCTAAAAAGCTTGAAAGATATACCTTTCTCGGAAGTTTTGTTTTACTTTCGGTTTTATCCTTAATTTATAGCTTTACTCCCCTGTATTTGCTGTTTATCATTGTTATAACAGGATTAATGGCTATTTACTGCATTAGGGGCGCAAATATCTCTAAGGAAAAAATAACTTTTAATACCGAAAACAAAAACGCAAAAAATTACAGGCTGTTTATAATAATTTTGTCAATACTTTTCTTCTTATTTGTTTCTGTTTGGACAGTTGCAAGAGTAATCGGCTTTTTTGCTCCCACTTTTGATTTCGGAATATTCTCCCAAATGTTTCATTCAATGAAAACAACGGGGCTTCCTATAACAACTCTTGAACGTGACGGTGCACTGTCCCATTTCAACGTTCACATTTCCCCTATTTTCTATTTGCTTTTACCCTTTTATTATATTTTCCCCTTTCCTGCCACACTGCAAATTCTGCAGGCTGCTGTAATGGCAAGTGCCGTCGTGCCTCTTTATAAAATATCAAAACACCGTGGCATTGCTCCTTATCTCAGATTTTTAATGTGTGCGTTATTATTACTATACCCTGCCTTTTCGGGCGGAGCAGGTTATGATATTCACGAAAACGTTTTTTTGACGCCGCTTATTTTATGGCTGTTTTACGGAATAGAAAAAAGAAATATCCCCGTCATTGCTGTTTTTTCGCTTCTTACACTTGCTGTAAAGGAAGATGCTGCAGTTTACGTTGCTATTATCGCTCTTTGGCTTATTATAAAGGGTATTGTGCAACGTGATTTGAGGGGATCTCTTACGGGGCTATCTTTACTTTTCATATCTGTTGTATGGTTTTTACTTGCAACGGGGTACCTCGCAAATATCGGTGACGGTGTTATGAGCTATCGATATAATAATTTTATATATGACGGCTCGTCTTCGCTTTTAACGGTTATTAAATCAGTTATTATTATGCCGCTTAAAGCCATATACGAGTGTGCAGATGTTGAAAAAATAAAATATATTGCACTTACATTGTTGCCATTATGTGCACTCATATTTACAACCCGAAGATACGACAGATATATTCTTTTCCTTCCGTATATTCTTGTAAATCTGATGTCTGACTATC
>JAZNAB010000017.1:0-3278 GCA_045586285.1 Candidatus Flemingiibacterium sp.
TAATCCTCAATTCATCCACTTGATTTTGAAATACTTTGTTCCAAGAGCATCATTATACTTTTTTTCAATAATGTCTTTTTCTTCTTCTGAGGAAAATGTTTTCAAATCACATTTCACCACCTATAATTTCTTTTTCATTCATTATAACATATTTATATACGAAACACAATCATTCTACATAAATTCTTACGACGAACAACCCAACCACCCACCCTTGCAAAATACCGTAAGGGCATAATCCCCATATGCTTTAAGGTTGTTATCAATTGTTTAGTAGTATCAATATTTTATTCTAGTATATATAGCATTCTCTATTATTAATTAATAGACACTGAATAAATTTATGTCCAAATTAAAACTTTTTTCAAAAATATTTTTTAAAATCATACTTTTCTGTGCTATTGCTGAAAATAAAATTTTTAAATTTTTATAACAGAGCAAAATAGTATAGAACACAGGTACGGAGGAACTTGCTCATCTTGAAATAGTAGGAACTATAATATATCAGCTTACCAGAAATTTATCACCTGACGAGATTGATAAACAAGGCTTCGGAACTTATTTTGTTGATCATACAACAGGTGTTTATCCCCAGGCGGCTTCTGGAGTCCCATATAGTGCGGCATCTATGCAGGTCAAGGGTGACCCAATTACAGACCTTCACGAAGATATGGCTGCAGAAATGAAGGCTAAAACAACCTATGATAATATTTTACGGTTATCCGATGATCCTGACGTTAACGATGTAATTAAGTTCTTGCGTCAGAGAGAAATAGTACACTATCAGCGCTTCGGCGAGGTTTTAAGAAGTACTCTAGACAGACTTGATTCTAAAAACTTCTTTGCGATTAATCCGGCATTTGATAATCCGAAACAGAAATAATCTTAAATATTTAAAAAGGACACCTGCCGGATTTGGTAGGTGTCCTTTTTATGTAAATACATATTATAGTATAAATTACAATGAAGCGAGTTCCATAGTTACCTTGAGGAATTCATCAATATCGGCAAGAGAATTACAATGTAAGGGGGAAATTCTAACAGCTCCGTCCATATCAAATGATGCAAGCATACGCTTTGAGTATATACTTGATGATAAACGGTCATATACAATTACGCCTCGTTTTTCATACTCTCTTACTGCCTCAGTGTAACCAAGATTCTTAAAGCCCATAGCAAGAATAAGATCTCTTGTGGTAAGGTCTTCGTAGTCAAGGAATACATTTACGTTTTCGATATGACGAAGGCCCGGGATTTCATTTGTACCCTCAAGCATTCTATAAAGGAGCGCACGTTCCTGAAGCTTGATACGTGTCATACCTTCAACGAACAGAGTTCTGCGATCGGTAGACTCACTATACTTGCTTCCGAGCCAACATACATAGTCAACAATAGTAGTAACAGCTGCATACTGTGCAGGAGCAGGGCTTCCGAGTTCCCATACTGTAGGCGCATTGCCGGCAAGCTTATGATGTGGAAGCTTGGATAAACGGTCAGAAACCCAGCCTATACCTGAACCACGGTATCCGAAGAATTTATAGGGAGCAAAGTTGATGCCGTCTACAGGAGTGTCCTGAAGGTCAATTATTCCGTGAGGTGCGTGTTGAACGCAGTCAACGATGATGTAGAGATCGGGCTTCTTAGCTCTTGCAAGTTCGATAATTTTCTTAATGTCATAAATTGCACCGGTAATGTTTGATGCATACATAACGCTGAGCAGAGCAGTATTTTCATCAACTAATGCAGCAACGGTTTCGGGATCAACACCGCCGGTTACCTTGTTACTTTGTGCGACACGCAGTTCACGGCCGGTTTTTTCTGCATAATAAGCAGCTGCATCAAATGCGGAAGGATGCTCAAGGACAGATGTTACGATATTTGTTCCGGGAATATTCTCTGCAACAGTTCCTATCATCTGGAATATTACTTGAGAAGCGGTGAGAGATGTTATAATACTGCCTTTATCAAGCGCATTAAGAATGATGCGAATATCATCTTCACCCTTTTTCTGAACATCCTGAAGATAGAGAGCCATTTTGTGAATACGCTCGGGGCAATCAGGAATACTGTCAAGATCATTGAAAACTTCGCCGATCTTTTTCAGACGGAAAGAACCGCCTGCATTGTCAAAGAATAAGCGTTTGCCTACAAATTTGTCTTCGTTTACATACAAGAACTTGTCTTGTACTTCTTTCATAATTTCATCGCTAAAAGCTAAACCGTTTGGATAGTTATTCATAATATTATCTCCTAAAAAAATTTTAAATACATAATTTACCGTTTTGAAGAATGCAGATATCATCAGCATAAGCCGTGGGTTCACGGAAAATCATATCAATATGATATGGGCACTGTACCGTTCCACCAAATCCCATATTGTCACCGCAGGCAAGGTGAATAGTACCGCCGCAGCCTTCGTCTTCAAGCATTCTGCCGCTTAATTCGCACTTGGGGTTTAATCCGAAACCAATTTCACCGATGTAATAAACGTTGGGATCATTGAAGCTCTTAAGTAAATCTCTAAAGATTTCAGCCTGTTTTCCGCCGGTTATATCACAAATTTTACCATCTTTAATAGTTAATTTGATTTCGTCGGTAATTAAACCTAAAAGCGGGTGGGGAATACTTCCGTCTATATAAACAACGCCGTTTGCAGTGCCTTCTACAGCACAAGTAGCACATTCAATATCAGGAGGTGAAGATGAAACTCCTTTATTCAAACTGCGACCGTATTGCGCAAAAGGCTTTCTGTTTTCGATGGAACAGGTAAAGTCTGTTCCGTTTGCTGTAGTGATTCGGCAAGTCTTTTTGCCGGTCAATGTATCTGCAACTTTAGAACAAACCTTACCGATTTCTTCAAAATCGCAGAAAAGTCCGCCGGATTTCAACATTTCTGGTGAATAATCAACCATATTTACAAAACGAGCACCGTTTGCAACTGCGTCTTTTCTTGCTTGTGAATGGAAAAGTGAGAACTTTGTACAGCCAAAGATTACGTCTGCCTTAAACATAGCCGATGCTACGCTTGCAGGGGGTTGCTGACCGTGCATTGTACGTGCGCTCATCATTACAAGTGTACGATTGGGATAAGCTTCAATTGCATCCCACAAGATTTTTGCAACTTCATAGCTTTCCGGGTCTGTAACAATTAAAATATTCTCGTCAATCTTACAGTCCGAACAAGTAGTCAAGAGAATATTTGCTGCAGAATTTTTGTTCATTTAAGACTCCTCCTTTTAGCATCAAAAAATGAAAAAAATATATATTTGCATATATAC